>JABXGV010000274.1 GCA_016550485.1 archaeon | reverse complement strand
AGGATTCCAAGAAAGATGGGAATAATTTGCCACACTGGGAGTGCGGCAATATCCACTACTTCTCCTGGTGGTTGGTCCTCTGTCTCAGTGCTAGATTTAGGGTCTGCTTGTGATGCATCTGATGGTTTTGATGGTGGTTCATCTGACATAGGCTTCAATCCCTTCGAGTCCAATCGACTAGCCCACTTTTGCTTGAAAAAGCCTTCGTTCTCTAAAAAGAGGTAAGATTTGAGTCGTTGTTCATGGAATTAGATGCCACATTTCACTTTGAGCATCCGCCAAGTTCGATAATCAACTAGAACTCGGATATAGCCGCTAAGCATCTCATCCACTTTTGGATCACCGGTATCAACATGTAGTCCACGTTCAGCTAGACTATTGACTTTCGTGTGAGTAGCTATTACGATAATTTGTTCGGGGGGGATTCTGCGTATAATATCTGGGCTAATCTGTTGATTGCCCCGGCCAAAGAGCATTCCTTGGTGCCCAATAGGCGAAACAACAATCCAAGCATGTAGGAAGTCGGTTACCTCTTGGAGTAGTTGCTCCTCATTGACGTCTTTGATTAAACTACCACTGCGATATAAATCAACACCGAGCAGTGTTTTCGCAACGCCAAGTTCATCTGCTAATGTTCGCACAGTCGAACCTGGACCGAGTATGTACCAGTCACCTGACACCATGTTTTCCACTACGGTTCTAGCTACGGCTTCTTGGTTCTCTCGTTCATCAATCGAGGTAGGCGATACCATTTTCCCGCCCTGCATCCTTGCAGGCACAAGGGGCCCACGTAAGTACCCGTATAATCGTACGGCAAACCGGTCATCTCTGATTGCCTCCTCGTCTGCGTCCATCACCTCAAAATCCTTGACCTGCGTCTCTCCCTTTAACCAATCAGCTACCACACCCGCTGCAGCTATAGCTGAAAAGGCGAAGATACCACTGTACATTTTGACTCCAGCAGGAACCCCTAATACAAGAACGGCTTCAGGATCTGGCAAAGCATCCAGGATGTCTCTTGCGGTTCCATCTCCGCCACAAAACACTATTAACTCGACTTGGTGTTCTAGCAGGAGACGAACCGCTTCCTGCGTATTTTCTGCGGTCGTTGGGCTATCTAAGGTCATTGGAAGCACCTCGGCTGTAAGCCCTGCGGCCTGTGTTACTCCGGCGCCCATGGGCGCAGGGCAGGTCATCCACACCGCCCTAGTTGCGTCCGGATCTATTCTTAGTAGAGTTTCCAAGAATTGGCTTGCCCGTTCCCGTGCAACAGGTTGCGCTCCACGTCGCAGGGCTTCCTCTGTGACTCCGTCTGTACCCTTTAATCCGACACGACCACCAAGCCCAGCGATGGGGTTCACTAGGAAACCGATTCTCCGTTTACTGTGTTTATGACTTACCAAAGCTAGACCTCTCTCTCACGAGCTACACCTTTCAGAATAAACGTTTCTCCACTCTCGATAGCCATGAGGAACACTCTAAGTGATAAGAGCGGCTTCTAGGGCTTCTTATCAATTAGATATTCGGCAGGGCTCTTCCTCTAGAGCGGTCGTAGGCAATCCAGTTATCTCTAGCCTCGGGATTACGTTTACCCAATTCCTCAAGTACTCGACTACGAATCGCCGCTGTTCGGATGTGCCGCTCGGGAGAAGCCTCGATAATATCAGCGATTTGCCGGGCTTCTTCAGGGCTTGTTCCAGCACTACAGCAGGCAGCCTCAATCTTTTCACGCGAAAAAGCTTCTGTTTCACCCGATCGTTTCTCGACTGTCTCAGGCATTCAAATCACCAAAATATTCCTTGATGATACATGTGCATGCATTGAGGAAGTTTATTTCACTTTCGGTCAAGGCTACCACTCTTCTGAAGTGCAATTAATTAACGAGTGGAATAGTTTTGGGGACAGGCCTTAACACAGGCGATGCAGGTATACATTGAATGGTCCTCAACGCCGAGGGTGTTCAAAAGGAGGTCAAAGCCATACTCCTCTCGACGGGTCTTATCTCGAATGTACTCCGCAAAGAGGGGATTCTTGGTGGAATGACGGAGGCATCGCTCATGGTCTATCTTACCTGATTGACTAATCGCTTCAACTGGGCAAGCATCAATACACTTCATACAATCCGGAGGGCAATCGATGGTCTGTGATGATTTTTGGAGTTTGAGGGGGGCTGTAGTAAGAATACCACCTAGTAGTAAGCGCAAACCAAAGTCTCTGGCAATCACAAGACCGCATTTTGCGAGTCCACCCAATCCTGCAGCCACTGCAATCGGAACTAGCTGAGCTGCACCAATATAGCGGGGGCGGTCTGTGTATTGTGGAAAGCAAGTGAACAGCGGCAAGCTCTGATACCCCTGGGCTTCAAGGAAGTGTGCAGCATCAATGGATAGGAAGTCAATCTGTCGATACAACATACTCACAGCCCGCCAATATTGTGCCTCCGCTAGAACAGGGGTGGTAAACACTCCTTCGGGCACGGCGAACCCAAAGCACACCACCGACTGTGCTTTCTCCATTAGAGAAGTACCACGAACTTGGAGCGCGTCTTTTACCTCCGAGGAGGCTACGATTCCCACCGTGGCAGCGCCGCGCTTCTCTAAGAAAGCCTTAATGGCTCTAGCAAGGTTTGCCATGTTTATCACCTAACAATTTGCTACTGTATCTTCTAGCGGATAGAACATTTTATCCCCTACTATTCAAGCAATACATAACATATGAATGAAAAAGATACACTCTGGGACTATTCACAAGTACCATCTCGAGTTTGGAAATGGTACCTCAGCCCGGACGGGGATCATTGGATGGAGGTGCACATCAAACCCTCGGGGCTGACATATATCGGTACAGATTGGACGGTCCAATCTGGCGGCGGCTATTTCGGAGGATTCCAAACCTTTGACGAGTTCCTCCGTGATGGACCGATCCAGAAGATGCCAAACCATATTGCTGCCGAATTGAGAGAACACCTAGAAGCCCATCGCGTACCGGGTGGGGCCACGCTACGAGTACTCCATCTCACCCGTGTGGATGATTTAGTGTTACAGGGCGCATACATCCATCTAGACGATAACCCAATCACTGTCTCAATAGATGAAACCCTAGCGCAGAAACGGGAGGTAGTCTTCTTCGGCGGCTCAATCGGAATAGGCGATCATCAGCTCAGCTTTGTACTAGTCTTCAAGTCCAAACAGCAAGGAAGTGACGCACTGTGGAAAGTGCACGGCGAGTTCTCCTTCGCAATCACCCCTGGAACAAAAACCCTCCTGCTCGAAACAATCCGTGATGAGGATGGAAGTATCCGCGTGCACTATCTCCAATAAGTGCCTAGCCGAAGAAGTCTATCTCTTCTCAGATGTGGCAGCTAGCTACTAATAACTAGCCACGCTAATTACAAAATCATCTTAACTTGGTTTGACCACCAGATTCTTCCCCCCAATGACAATTGGACTAACGAAGCACAATGAAGTCTAGTAAAGCCGAAGAGGTCCTACAGGAAATACGGAGGAGTGGTTCGACAATGATCATAGGTCCGGGGCGTGGAGAAGTCCTTGTCAGCTTGGTTCGAGAGCATAAACCCAAGAGGATTCTGGAAGTGGGAACCAATGAGGGTTATTCGGCGATTCTTATGGGTAAGGAACTAGGAGATGGTGCTTCACTCATCACCATCGAAATCAATCCTAAAACTGCTCAGCGAGCAGAGACAAACATTCGCCGCGCCTCAATCAGGCCAAAAGTGCAAGTAATAGTCGGTGATGCCCGAGATGTGCTCCCAACTCTTGAGGGAACGTTTGACTTTGTCTTCATAGATGCCGCCAAGGATCAGTATTGGGACTATCTTCAGCTAATGGAGGACAAACTAGCTATGGGCTGTGTTGTTGTCGCGGATAATGTGAAACGATCCGCAAGCCAGATGCAAGACTATCTCGAACATGTTCGCTCATCTGGTATGTATGATAGCAGATACGTTGAAGCGGACTACGATGCAGTAGAAATCAGTATCCGACGATAGCCAACAACAATGAAGCAGCGAGAAATCCGGAAAAACTAGGACAACACAAAGAACAAATAACCCATTCCTCGATAACGGCACAAAATCACGAGCACTATCCAAAGGTGATTATATGGAAGCATGGCTGAAAAAAACTGCAGGTCCAGGCGCAGAACGTGACACGGTAGCGAAACCCACCATTGAGGATACAGACGTTCTAGTCGAAGTCAAGGCCGCCTCCATTTGTGGCACAGATGTGCATATTTTCGAATGGGATGACTGGGCAGCAGGCCGCATCAAACCCCCCCTCATTATCGGGCACGAAATGTCCGGTGAAATCATCAAAGTTGGGTCACGTGTGAAACATCTACAGAAAGGCGACATGGTCAGCGCCGAGACCCATATTGTGGATCAGACCTGCTTGCAGTGCCTGACAGGGCGTGAACATGTGTGCAGGAATATGACCATCCTCGGCGTGGACCGGGCAGGTGTCTTTGCCGAATACGTGGCGATACCCGCTCACAACGCGTGGAAGAACGACCCTGACCTTGACCCACGAGTTGCCGCCATCCAAGAACCCCTTGGCAATGCCGTGCACACTCTTCTCCCCCGTGGTAATGTGGAAGATATTGCTGGACGAAACGTGGCAGTAATTGGGATGGGACCCATTGGATTAATGGCTGTAGCAGCTGCCAAGGAGCTGGGAGCCGCCAAGGTCTTCGCCACCGCAGGTGGTCGAAACAAAACCCGCATGCAACTCGCAGAAAAAATGGGGGCCGACCACGTATTCAGCGCACGAGAGGAAGGGCGAGACGCCATTGTCTCAGCAATCCGAAATGCCACAGACGGTAATGGCGTAGATGTCGCTGTCGAGATGAGTGGACACCCCGATGGACTTGTCACCTGCTTTGAATCCCTCACAGCCGGTGGACGCGTTGGTCTCCTTGGCGTCTTCCCCAAACCCTTCGAAGTAGACATAAACCGGCTCATGATTTTCAAGGCTGCCACCATCTACGGTATTAGCGGCCGACTCATGTATCGCACCTGGTACCAAGTACGCGGTCTCCTCAGCCGACCCCAATTCCAAAAGAAAATCAGCCAAGTCATCACCCATACCCTACCCATAAAGGACATCGAAAAAGGCTTCGACCTCATCCTCACCAAAAAGGCCGCAAAAGTCGCCCTAACACCAGACTGGTAGAGAAAGCCGCGACAGGAAAATACCCCCGACCAGTACTTGGCTCGGAGGCAGTCCTCCGTTTCCTGTCATGTCAAGGCAGCCCCAGAAAGCTAATTAAACTTTGTCAATCCGGCAGCCATGCTTCCCTGAATCTTAATGTTTCCACAACCCTGCCATGATTCCCGCGAGGATGAAAAGACTCCCCGCAATGAAATATGGAATGAAGGGCAACAGCCCAATACTCAGAAGAATATTGGTCGCGATAACGAAATCACCTACTATGAAAGGCGGGAGGGTAAGCAGCCCAAATACGATGAAGACTAGGACGCCCCACCGTCGTGTCTGCCTGACGTAGAGCAGGTTCAATCCTCCCCGGAATAATATGAGGCTGAGGATGATTTTGATAAAAGGGCTCCCCAGCAGCGTGATGAAGAAGATAGTCATCGTCTCCTGGCTCAACATTTCTTCTGTGAAGATGGCAAAGGCTGGGGCAACCAAGAATATTCCAATCAGGCAGAGAATAACCCCTACCACAACCAGCGTCCGAACTAGCTCCCAGAACTGTTTCCTGGTACTCATACAGAACACACCTATACCACTTCACTTCTCTTAGTTTTGATAAAGTTTAACCTCATAAACGCTTACTAATCAAATTTGATGTAGTACAACTCAGCGGATATTTTCACCGGCTCTTCACTATCCGGGGAGCGGAACTCGCTATTAACAAACCGGCGTAACTCCTGCATAATCTGGCGATGGACAACATCTGGTAGGTTTTCCCACATCGAGGAGAACGCACGCTGCTCAAAGCACTCCAACGTTTCTTTGTAAGTCACATGCGTGATTGTATGAAATCCCTTGTTCTCCACAGTAGCGCCCATCGCCTCAAGAGCAGCTATTACCTCATCGGTTGTTGCACCAAACCTTATTGGAGGGTATCCTAGCTCAACGCGCCGGTGCTCGAAAATACTCGAGAGGCGCGAGGCCCGCATCGGTGATTCAATGAAACCCGTAATCAAGACGCCACTCGGCTGAAGCAGCCGCTGAACCTCAACGAGGCTGTCCTGCCAGTCAGGAAAAAGGTGAAACAGATGAATAGCAACGATGGTATGGAAAAGCCCATTCAAGAACGGGAGCGCAACAGCGTCAGCCAAAACCAGATGCCCCTTTATGTGAGCAGGGTTCTCTTGTTTCCCACAAGCGACACCCAGCATCTGCTGGGAAATATCAACCCCGACGGTCCTGACGCCTCTATCCACAAACTGCCTGACAAAGCGTCCGGTTCCACAACCTAACTCTAAAACAAAGCTGTTTTCAGCTAGCTCTAGCGTCTTGAAGATGTCATCAATAATATACTGCATAAAGGGGGCAGGCACTCCTCTGGTGTACTCGTAGATGTCTGCCACGGAATCGAAATCCACACGAATAACGTGATCCCCATCTTTCTCAGGCAACGCACTTCACAGAACCTGAACTACAAACACCTAAAATTATATTGCTGCCACCTACCTTCACCGAATAGGTGATGCACTTTTCAGACAGATACTTTATTGCATCACCAACAGAAGGGTATCGCAATGAGCACCAAGAGCCAATTCATCATCATTTATCGCCCTCCACGTGCGACCTTCCTAGACGACCAAACGGAGGCTGAAAGCGAAGTCATCGGTCAACACTTTCAATACCTCCAACAGTTACTCCATGAAGGTAAGCTGATTATGGCGGGGCGCTGTATAGATGCAGCTTTCGGCATCGCTATCATCGAAGCTGCCTCGGAGTCGGAAGCCCAACAGATTATGGAGAATGACCCTGCGGTGCAAGCTAAGGTGTTTTCAAGCGAGCTTCGCCCGTTCAGTACAGCTCTACGCCGCTAGGTGCTATCAACGCTCCTTTTGGATGTCATAAAAGACCTCCTCTTCGATGGAGAGCAAGAACTCCGGTGTGACATCCACCTTCTTGACCACTTCGTGTCGCTTAATCACCGCGGGTTTAGGGTCCCACCACTGCAGGATTAGCCCGAGATGCCACACTTCACGGGTGCCCAAAATCGCATGGATGAAGTTATACCACTGCACGGTCTCCGGAGCCTTCTCTAACTGGTGTTTCTGCGCCGCAACGAACTCCGCCATGGCTTCCTCAGACAACGAGGAATGGCGCCGCAACCGCTTTATTTTCCTCTTAGATACAGATCCACCCCGCCGCCAAATAATCCCCAAGGTCGTATCGCAATCACAATGCCTTTGAATAGGTCGATAGCAGCGGTCATTACCCCTCACCTTGAGAATGGCAGTAGAACACTCGACGGGCACAAACGCCATCTGGTGTTCAGCAAGTAGGGGCTGGAGGTGGCTTCTCTCCACGCTCTTGGCCAACGTGGCAGTAATGTAATAGCAGATACTACTCACCAACTCCTCTTTTAACGATGCACCCCCTAAATACTAACTGGTAAGATCTCCCGCACCAGGCTAATGTATCCTTTTCGAATTTTTCCTAGCTCGTGATAACAATTAAAACAACTAACGTGGAATGGAAAAAAACAAGGTGTGTCCCGAAATGTCTCCCAAACGTAATCCTACCGCTTTTCTCGAAGAAGAATACCAAGCCCTCGTCAAGCAGGAACTCGACTGGCGCCTCCGCGAACTCCAAGGCCCCAGCAGCCCCCGCTGCATCGTCGAAGGCAAGGAAGTCATCATGCTCTGCTCCAACAACTACCTGGGCCTGAGCACGCACCCCAAACTCAAGAAAGCCGCCATCGAAGCCATCAAAACCCACGGCGTCGGCAGCGGCAGCGTCCGCGCCATCGCCGGCGACCTCGACCTCCACGAGGAACTCGAACGCCGCCTCGCCAAGTTCAAACACGCCGAAGCCAGCCTCGTCTACCAAACCGGCTTCGCCGCCAACGCGGGCCTCATCCCCCAGCTCGCCGGTAAAGGCGACCTCATCGTCAGCGACCAACTCAACCACGGCAGCATCATCGACGGCGTCCGCCTCAGCCCCGCCGAACGCGCCATCTACAACCACTGCAACGCCGACGACCTCGCCCGCGTCCTCGACGAAGCCAGCAAACACGACCCCCCCTACCGGCGCATCCTCGTCATCACCGACGGCGTCTTCAGCATGGACGGCGACATCACCCCCCTCGACAAAATCGCCAAAGCCAGCAAACCCTACGGCGCTATGGTCTACGTCGACGACGCCCACGGCGAAGCCGTCCTCGGCGAAGGCGGCCGCGGCATCGTCTCCCACTTCCACCTGACACATAAACAGGTTCACGTAGAGATGGGGACCTTCAGCAAAGCTATGGGAGTAGTTGGTGGCCATGTTTCTGGAAGTATGAGCCTACGGAAATTTGCATACAACAAGTCTAGAACGTGGCTACTTAGTGGCTCACATCCTCCTCCTGTTGCTGCTGCTTGTATTGCTGCTATTGATGTCTTGGAAACCGAGCCGCAACACGTGAAGAACTTGTGGAAGAATACGGACTATTTCCGCGGAGCGATGCGAGACCTAGGCTTCAATACTGGGGTTAGTGAAACGCCGATTATACCAGTTATTATCGGAGAAAGCAGTGTGGCACAGAAAATGAGTAGCCGCCTATTTGAAGAGGGAGTCTTTGCTTTACCAATAGTCTTTCCAATGGTTGCTAGGGATCAAGCTCGTATTCGAATAATCATGAACGCAGCTTTGAAGAAAGAGGATTT
>JABXGV010000273.1 GCA_016550485.1 archaeon | reverse complement strand
AGATGATATTCACACTAACACCCCAGCCACAAGACGACGAATGGGAAATCATTACGAAATCAATCGAGCAAATAGATGGTGTCATCGCGACATCAACTTATCCCTCCACTAGCCGACTTCTCATCGAATACGATGAGAGCCTCGTCACTTTCAAAATTATAATGAAGCTCCTGGAAAAGCAGGGCTATGATGCTGGGGAAAGTGAGGTCTCCGATATTGACCGGGAAACCCTAGCTCGTGAAAGGGAAATCCGATACTACTCCCGGCTCCTAGCCTTTTCTGTTACATTGACCGTTCCCGTACTCATTGTGATGTTTGCGCCTTGGCTGATTCTTCCCTTCCTGCCGCCTTGGCTTTCGCTAACACTATTGAGTTTTGTCTTGGTAACTCCAATTCAATTCGTTGCAGGATATCCCTTCTATAAAGCAAGCCTTCGAGCAGCCAGACATGCCAAGACCAACATGGACACCCTGATCATGCTCGGTACAAGTGCAGCTTATTTCTACTCAGTAGCAGCGACTTTTTTCCTTCCTGGATTCAGCGCGTTCTATGATACTTCTGCCCTGCTGATCACTTTCATTCTGCTGGGGCGAACTCTTGAGGCAATAGCTAAGGGTCGCACATCTCGGGCGATACGTGCATTGATGGATTTGCAGGCTAAAGTTGCTATAGTTGTCCGAGACGGAAAAGAAATCACGATACCGATTGAAGATGTCGAGGTTGGAGATAAAATCATAGTGAAGCCGGGGGAAAAGATTCCAGTTGATGGTGAAGTAGTTGAGGGACAATCTTCAGTCGACGAATCAATGGTGACAGGTGAATCTATCCCTGTCAGCAAGCGGCTAGGTGACGCTGTAGTGGGTGCTACGATGAATCAAAACGGGGTACTCACGGTTCTTGCGACAAAGGTGGGCCAAGATACGGTTCTTTCACAAATCGTTCGGATGGTGGAGGAGGCACAAGCCCAGAAGCCTCCAATTCAGCGTATAGCAGACAAGATTGCAAGTGTTTTTGTGCCTATCGTCCTCCTAATTGCAGTGTCAACCTTCTTGATTTGGTTCTTTATCCTTGGACAGCATTGGGTAACAGCACTCAGTTTTATGATTGCGGTTCTGGTCGCCGCTTGTCCTTGTGCGCTAGGCTTAGCAACACCGACAGCCCTGATGGTTGGTATTGGTCGGGGTGCTCAACTTGGAATCCTCATTAAATCGGGTGCTGGTCTTGAAACAATTCCCAAGATTGACACAGTGGTCTTTGATAAAACAGGAACTCTAACAGTTGGAAGGCCCACAGTCACGGATATTATCCCCGCAAAAGGCGTTGAAGCGGAACAGGCGCTGGCGCTAGTGGCTGCAGTAGAAACGAATAGTGAACATCCCCTAGCCGATGCGATTGTAAAATACGCCAAAGAACAAGGTGTTGACCTGCCCTCAGCCATTAAATTTGCAGCTATATCAGGCAGAGGTGTAAGGGCGGAGGTAGAGGGTGCTATTATCCAAGTGGGTAGCGACCGGTTTATGCGTGAGAACGCGATTGACATCAGTGAACTGGAAGCTCATAGTGAAGGGCTTCAGCGAGAGGGTAAAACAACGGTCTTTGCTGCAACAGATGATGAACCACTAGTTCTCCTGGGAATCGCTGATACACTCAAAGATAACTCAGCACAGGCTGTCGAGAGGTTGCAGCAAATGGGTATTGATGTGGTTATGCTGACAGGGGATAAGGAGCGAACAGCAAAAGCCATCGCCCAACGCTTAGGAATAGAACTGGTACTAGCTGAAGTGCTGCCGGGGGACAAAGCAGGTGAAATAGAGCGGCTCCAATCCCGCGGACAAATTGTTGTAATGATTGGAGATGGAGTAAATGATGCACCAGCACTTGCTCAAGCCGATGTGGGCATCGCCTTGGGATCAGGCACGGATGTATCAATGGAAACTGGCGATATCGTACTTGTAAAGGATAATTTGATGGATGTTGTTGCCGCCATTGAACTGGGGAAGAAAACCATGACAAAGATTAAGCAGAACTTCTTCTGGGCCTTAATTTATAACCTCATATTACTCCCTATCGCTGCGGGTCTCCTATCACCCTTTGTTGTATTGCAGCCTGAATGGGCAGCACTTGCCATGACCTTCTCCAGCGTAAGTGTGGTAACAAACGCGCTTCTGCTTGGTCGATTCAAAACTAGTTAGCGCTAGGCAATCCAATTCAAGATTGCTACACTCAATCTCGTAATCAACAAGGTTAATTCATCAAAAATGCGATTAGAAAAAGCATAAATGCAATCAACAGGATAATGATACGTATCCAATCAGAGGCTTCAGTATGGCTACAGTCTTCATAGTTGAGGATGAGGAAGATCTTCACTATATCTACAAAGCCCTCTTGTCGGTGAAAGGACACGTCGTGGTAGCATCAGCATTCGATGGCGATGAAGCAATAGAGAAGTACTCTCAGCTTGACCCAAAACCAGACATTATTATGATGGATCACCGAATGCCAAAGATGGACGGCATCAGTGCGACTCGCGAGCTAAAACAGGCTTGTCCCGACTGTAAGATTATTTTCATTTCCGCTGATGAAACAGTTCGCCAGAAGGCAATGGAGGCAGGCGCAGAGGTCTTTCAAGTCAAACCGATTCGTGCCCATGAATTGTATACAATCATCACTCAGCTAACGAGCTCTGCTTAACAGGACAAGAAGCCGCTCTTGAATCTAATCATCAAAGTACTCTTCTTCGGCTAATTCTACAGACCGTGAATCGCGATGTCCACGTTTCCGCCGCCAAGGATGCCCCTCTTTCCCTTCCATGAAGAAAACCTCCGCGGCTGTAATTTCATCATCCTCTAATAGACTGTCTCTTGTCTCCTCACCATACACTTCTAATCCTGTACTAGTCGGAGCTTCCCGTTCTCGGGCTTGTAACCTCTGCTCAACATAGGCAAATCGTTGTTCCAACCTTTCAGCTGCTGCGTCATCCCTCGCTTTTAGACTATCAACCATCATGACTCGTATTGTTTCAATCGGTGTCTCAATGGTTGATTTGGCAATAACCTCAACTGCGACCGTTCTAGCAACCGCAGCAGATACACCAATTTGTAAGAGTAAATCCATTATTTGTTGCTTGAATGACCTGCGTTCCTTTGGCACTTCTGACATAAAGGCAATCCTCCATCCCTCTAGAAAGGGTTCCCCAAGCCCTTAAGACCTTTCCAGTTACTAGAGGAGCTAATCGGTCTAAGGAGCTAATCCTAATGGAGCTTGAACAGGTTTCTTCTTCAGCCTGGGCCGTCACAGATGGCTCAACTGCAGGTAATGTAGGGTGTGTTCGTCTAGCAGACCGCACAGTCGTCGTTGACACTTCAATTTCACCTGCCACCGCTACTACTTTCCGTGAATTAATCGAAAAGCAAGCTGGCACCCCAATAACTGATGTCATTCTGACACACTATCATGGCGATCATGTGTTTGGCGCCCAAGTGTTCGCTGACTGTCGTATAATTGCTTCCAAACCGATGGCAGCAATGTATCCTAAGATGATGAAGGATAGATGGTCTCCCAAAGCAATAGAGGCTTGGCTGAAGGAACTAGCCAAGACTGACCCTGAAGGCGCGGAAAGATTCAAGGGATTCGCCATTACACTTCCAACTTGTACCTTCAAAGATTCCATGACAATCGGCGAAGCGGAAGAAATCCTCATCCAACACACCGGCGGTCATACAGAAGGGCAGTCCATCGTCTACTTCCAACCCGAACGAGTACTATTCGCATCTGACCTCATCTTCCACCAAACCTACGTATGGGCAGGAGACCACACCAATGACCCCAAACAATGGATGAAAGCATTCGAAACAATACTCGAAATGCCCATCGACATAATCGTACCTGGTCATGGACCGCTCTGCGACAAAGAAGTAGTTCGTAAATATCTCGACTACTTCCACGAACTGGAAACCTGGATACAATCGAAAATCCAGGAAAACCTCGATTTAGAAGCAGTACTCAAACAGGTTGAAACGTCCCCTATCCCGCCATATACAGAGGGGATGGATAGACCTACTGGTCAAATGAAAAGCAGAATAATTGGTTCAATAAGCCGATGGTTTGAGTATTATAAGGAAAGATAATCGAACCACCTGAATTAGAGAGTGAGGTTTGCGAGTGCTGCGTAGCGCTTGGCGTCTTCCCATGACTTCTTAGCAACGACAAGGAAAGCGCTGCGCTCTGCTTTTCCGCGTGGTGACAGGGTGACCAGATCCGCACTCCTCAACAAAATCTGATGTGGTGGGGTATCCCATACATCAAAGAATCCCTCTGGTCCATGTGGCGCGACCAAGAGGACCGTTTCGCCGCGTTTGCGGTGTTGCACACCAGCAAAGGGCTGAGTTGTGTCCAAGTATCCGAACGTTTTGGTGCGACGTCGGCGTAGAGGTCCTAGGGCGCGGGGTGCTACAGTTTCAAGTCCGGTCATCTTTCCACCAGGTTGCACAGAGGCATGAATT
>JABXGV010000272.1 GCA_016550485.1 archaeon | reverse complement strand
TGAACTATTACATAAACGTCGACGAAGAATGCTGGTCCGATGAGTGCATAGATGAGGTTCATTCCCGCGTTAACGCAGGGGGGCATTAAGGAGGCAGCAATAGCGACTCCGACGAGCCCGCTGATTTCGCCGCGGGTTATTGCGATGCCAACGCCGATACCAGAGGCTGCTGCCACGACAACCCCGACAACGAGGTTGAGAAAGAGGCCTCGACTAGCCATCTCGAAGGTGGGCCAAGGATCGCCCATCAGTATTACGCGTGACCATGGGGTGATGATAGCCCCCATCAAAATCCCCATTACTAGGGCGATGGCGAGTCCGATAATCTCATTCTTTATACCCGTGGCGACAAGGCGGCGGTCCTGAATGACGGTTCCAAGGCTTAGCCCAAGGATTGGTCCCATTAGGGGAGCAAGGAGCATGCTGGCAACTATGATAACCACGCTATTGGTTGCTAATCCGACAGCAGCGATGATGCAGGATATCATGAGGAGGGCAAGAAAGTCGAAGGAAAGCCGGGTCCCCCCGGCAACTTTGCTGTATATCTCCTCTACGGAGAGCCGTTCAGTCGGTGTTATCCCTACATCCTCATCAATGATTGGTTTGCTGGCTTCGATTTGAAGAATATCGATGAGACCGTAGTCGACGCCTACACCGAGTTTCTCGAGCTCTGTAAGAATCTCCTGAGTCTTTGCGTCAGATACGCGACAGAGAAGCATGAACCCTGTACCCACGTGAAACTTAGCGACGTTCCGAATCTTCGCTCGTTTCTCTAGGTAATCCATAACTGCTGTGCTTTTCTCTTCTGGGAGGGTGATTTGGAATTGTTTCATGGTATCTCCCTCGTTTTGCGGGGGTTCACTAGTTACTGGGTTATAAGGGTTGTTGTGGAATCTTGTTGGGGCTGATGAGCTGCCCACATTAGTTATAATGGTCTACCAGATTATGTTTAACCTATGGAACTCACTAGAAGTGATGTCCGTGCTGCCTTTCTTGCTAGGCAGGGAGTTCGGTATATACCCAACTGGCAGACTGTACATGAGGCAATCACAAACATCGCTGCTGTCCAAATCGACACTATCGCCGTCGTTGCTCGGAGCCACCACCTTACTCTTCGTCACCGCGTCTCCGGGTACGCGCCAGAGGATTTGTGGACTGCGCTTCGCGAACGCCAGCTCTTTGAGGGTTGGGCCCATGCCGCTTGTCTCTTACCCATGGACGATTATCCTTACTATCGCCCTTTCATCGAGGATTATCCCCTTCGGGCGCACGCGTGGTATCGCCGCCGGTATGAGAAGTACAAGGATATCATGACCATGGTCTATGAGCGCATTCGCGACGAGGGTCCGCTGGGGAGCCGGGACTTCAAGGACACCGACCCGAAACGGGTGAGTGGCTGGTGGGGATGGAAACCTGCCAAGATAGCCTTGGAACTCCTGTGGAGCTGTGGAAAAATCTCGGTAACCGAACGGGTAGGCTTCCAGCGGCGCTATGATCTTACTGAACGCGTCATCCCCAGTCAAATCCTCAACCAGACCGTCGCGGCTAACCAAGTCTGGCGGTTCTTCCTGCAACGGGCCTTAGACTGCCTAATCGTGGCTACACGGAATGATATCGCCGATTATCTTAACCTCGGCAGTTACATGTTTCATCTAGCACGGAACCTCAAAGAACAGCTTGGTGAAAAAATCCAGCAACTTATTGCAGAAGATGTCATCGTCGGAGTCGACCTCGCTGGTGCAAAGAAGGAGTACTACTGTCTTACCAGGAATCTGCCCTTCATTGATGAACACCGAGGGCGAGAGGCACCACCTACCCTTGCCCGATTCCTCACCCCCTTTGATAATGTGGTGTGGGACCGGCAACGGGTAAAACAGAACTTTGGCTTTGCCTTTGGGCTTGAGGCTTATCTGCCAAAGGAAAAACGGAAATTCGGCTACTATGGCATGCCAATCCTCTGGAGGGATCAGCTCATTGGACGCATCGACCCAAAGGCGGATCGAGCCAACAAGACCCTCATCCTCCGGAACGCTGAGTTCGCTAGCCCATACCAAAAATCGAGGAACGCTCTTGACGCGGTTCGTGAAGAGATTCGCCGATTTATGGCTTTCCACAACCTCGACAAACTAGAAATCGAAAAGGCGAGCCCAAAGGCCTTAAAGGCGCAGCTCACGGAATAAGGCTACTAGGAGACCGCCGTCTTAAGCGCCGTCAACGCTGCCCTTTCTGTCTCGTATATTTCAAGCACATGTGAACCCAGCTCTCTTAGAAAATTGAGGAGCTCCTTATCTGTGAGCGGGAAGGCGTGCGCCACTTCCTCACGGATGTCCTTGATTCTCTCAGCTTTCGCCTCAACTTCTTCTGTAGCGGATTGACCTTTAACTTTGAAAGCGTTGTTCCATTCAACCGCAGCGAATCGTGTTTCCCGGAGTAGTGGAATATCGTCAGGAAGGGCGAGCGCTTCGAGGTCGTCCCAGCGGGTGCCCACATCGGCAAACTGGACCGCCACCTCTCTCAGTTCCGGTTTGTGTAAGATCTCGCTAGCTTCTAGGAGGAAATCGCTGTACGAGGAGCGAAGCGCCCCTCCATCACTGTTCAGGAAGTCGATCTGGGCGTGTAGTCGGGTGAGGGCGTCGAAGAGAAGTACAGGTTCGGAGAACAAGCGAGACCAGCTCAGCTTGTCTTTGTAGCTTCCCATGTGGCTCCCCATCACCTTCCACGCTTCCACTCGTACCGCACTCATGTAGCCCTCGAGTAGCCCCCGGTAGCAGTCACGGATACCAGCTTGAACCGCCTTTTCTAGCTGTGGTGCGGAGGTGGGTGGCTCGACAACGATGGTGGTGTTCTTGATGCGATTCACCACGCCGCGTGCTTCTGCCAGTTCATCAAGGGATATTGTGAGCGGTTTATTGCTCCAATCGGCGATGTACGCTTGATTCGCCTCTTCATCCACACCGTACACTATAGCTAGGTGACCCTTAACCCAGCCATAGGGCAAGCTATAGTAGGGTAGGAAGTGAACGAACTCGTCATACAAGAGTGGACCGTAGAGGTGCGGGTGTTCCTCATAACGTGCCTTGACTTCCCGTTGTAGCTTCAGGCTTTCCCACACCGCAAGCCCCGTAATGACCGGGTGCCCCTCCTTAAGAGGTTCAACAAGATTTGTGAAGCCCTTTGCGCGGCTAGCCGTTTTCTTCACCCTAAGCTGTGCGCCAATCCGGGCAGCAATCTTGTAGATGGCAGTCTCTTCCCCCTTCTCAACATAGTTCTTCACATGGTGAAACCGGAGGTACAGTCTGGACTTCCCCGGTGACTTTGAGTCAATTCCAATGAATGCCCAGGTGGCGTACTCCGCTCCCAAGCCGCCCCCAATCCCCATGAGTAGGGCTTCCGTGAAGGGTTCACCAGTATGGGGTGCAACTACTCCGTGGTAGTCGAGTATGTTTCGGAGTGCCCCTGCCGTCCGTTCAACGGCACCAAACATGTCATAGTTTTCGAGTATCAAGGTTACTCAACATTCTTTCCGTTTTCTTGTATGGACACTTATTTTTCCCTGATAGCTATTACTTCGTCAGTTGTGCATTTTGCATAGTCTAACTAACCGAATGTCCAATGTGTTTTGTTTATCAACTATTCAACAATCCCTCAAGTCTATAAAATACTCTTCCCTATCAACATCTTCCCATCTCTCTAAATCGTCAGGTCGAGTCCATGCTAATACGGGAACAATTACCTTCCCCCTTGCCCAAGGATGTGATTCCACCGTACCAGTAGTGGAGATTCTCCATTCAACTATTCTAGAAATATATCTATTCAATTGCTCCATTGCATCGGTCTTGAGATAAACCGCTTTCCATTCGTCCTTGTTCTCGAGGACAATGAGATGTGTTGGTGTTCTGATTATGATATCCGGACGAACATCAAGTGCGTTCTCACATGAAGGGCATTTCGTTATAGTTTCAGCAGATACATGCTTATTACAATGACCACACCGAATCGAACCTTTCTCAGGACGTTCAATTTTATGTTCACGATGGATTCCGATAATATCATTAAGAGATACACCAATTCGAGTGCTTATCTTTTTTCTGCAGAGAGATTGAATCTTATTTTCTAGATATGGTGTGAGATAGTCTCTTTCAGCTATCCTCTTTCTACGTGGAGGGATGATGAACCCAAACCAATCTTCAACGGCTTTTCGTTCATAACAAAACTTAGGAATCTCTTCGAAAGAATATCTTCTCATTATCAACTTCCCTAACTATCGATATTTTCTAGTTCAGGATTT
>JABXGV010000271.1 GCA_016550485.1 archaeon | reverse complement strand
ATTTGACGTGGCGCTTTTGTCAAGTTCGTGTAGCGGCTAACCAAGGCGAGTATATTACTTTCTAGCTGGGTTAAAACGAAAAGCTCTATCTTGAATCCTCGAAGCGCCTTCGCCTTTTTCTTAGGTCGTGTAGAGATTACAACGCCACTCCATTCCTTCCACTTAGCTGGCTTTGCTGTCCAACGCTCCTTATCTAATAGCGTAGGAACCCATGAATCAGCACCAACTGCCCAGGGGTCACACTGGACTCCGCCATACCATGGGTTAATCCATACCATGGGTCCAGCCTTAGGGAAGAGTGAATTCAAGTAGTTGATGCCAGTCTCCTTGTCGATTAGAGCGAAAACACTACCAGCAAAGCTGGGTGCAATCTTGATTAGATACGCACTGTTATCCACGACAAAGATGTCTGTTTCTTCTTCACGTGATTTTGTTACCTTAACTTTCCCAGAAGTACCAGTAAGGATGATAGGTAGATCGAAGATATAATCTCGAAGAGGTAGTTTCACTTTTGCTTCTAGTGAAAGGAGTTCAGGGTTGACGGCTGTACTAGCATCTCGGGTCAATGTCAAATTGAGATGGAATGGTGTTTTTCGTTCTATCTTCTCAAATTTTGCAGTGGAGGGTGTAACTTGCCAACCCTTTGGCGGTTTAAGTTGAAGTGTACCATCAATTGGACGGTGAACACGGTGCTGTAACACAAGAGGAACAGAAAGTGAATCAGCTGCATCGAGTAGGATTGGTGTAGGTTCGGTTACTACTTCTACTGCTCTCTCAGAACGCATAGAGCGGCGTACAGCTTGGGGTTTGCGGCTGCAGAGTTGATGCCACTGCTCCCGTACATGTTGCCACGTACCAGGTCCCACCATTAGGTAAAAGGGTGGAAGAGTCACTTCGCTTCTAGGAGATAGGGGTGGAACTTGTAACTCGAAGTCCAGGAAATCTCTCCCTGATATTTTGTAGAAGGCTGTTGGGTTACAGAGAATTCCTGTGATTTCTCCAGTTTCTGGGAATTCTACGCAGTACCAAGTTTCTGCCCACTCTTCCTTTTCCCGGGGTACTTCTCGGCTAGTTGCGAAGAATTCATCCTCTACCATCTCCTCGCGCAATATTCCATCACTTAGAGGTAGCACATGTATGTGACTAGCACACCAAAGCATCCCCTCAACTTGCATGTGGACTTGATAGGAATTGGAGGGATGAGTGTTTTGAAATCCGTAGTCCACACGGACTAGGGATGAGCCGCTCGAGAGGACGTAGGTTTTGACGAAGCGAAGTCTCATGTATTTCTCGCTATCCATCCACGTGACAATACGGGTTGTCCCGTCTCCTGGTGTTTCTATACGATACTTGAAGTGGGTGCGCATCTGCTCGGAAGGCCAAAAGGGTGGACCCAAACTTTCCCGGAAATGAGCGCGAATGTGCTGGCGTCCAGACACCTTAGTGTACAGCCGGTCAAGATGCGCCCCTTTCATCAGATTGATGTCAAAATGCAGATGTTCGGTGTGAACCTGCAAGCGCCGCCCATCATCGAAGGACGTAACCAATACTCCCCCGGTTGACAGGCAGTGGATGTAGCGAGTTTCAGTGCGAGTTCTGAGCTGCTGGTCCTCAATTTGGAGTAAGGAATGGATTTGGATGGGTAGCGCACTGGTTCCTAGGTTCGGGTCGATGGTTACTTCGATGTTTGCTCCCGCGAACCCTTCAGGTTCAAAGTCTACGTCAAATTCGCTTTGAGAAAGTTTCACGCCGCTTGGTGGCGTAAGGACGACTTTGCCCTTTGTCCGCTTCTGAAGGTTGCTTTTGAGCGTGAGTGAAAGAGTGAGTTGATTTCCGGGTCGGCACCACAATGTACGGGGGATAGTACTAACCTCGACAGGGTGCTTTGTTCGGAGCCCGGTTTCTAGCTCCACAGGCAAATCATCTATGGTAAAATGGGACTTGAGAGTAAAAGCTACCTTTTCCTGCGGCCTTGGAATTACATCCACTTGTCCTAGGATAGTGCCCTTCACGGTCACAGTTGCCTCAGGGTCTACTTGGAATTTTCTTGGTGGGGTCTTGAGAAACCGAAATCCCTTCGGAAGGCGGGGAGTGAGCTGGCAACGTATCGCTTTGTGTTTCTGTTTATTGTGAATAGTCCATTCGGCTTGGAGCGGAACACCTAATGGGGGATCAGGATTGGCTATCCAGCACTCAACTAGTAGGTTCTCGGTCTCAACAAGCGTAGGCTCCCGGCTCTCCCGGTCAATGACGACTCGTAACATGTCCCCATCAGTTTGCCATTTCATATCATACACGCGAAGACCGCGATGCTTCATGTCATCAGGTTTCTGATCGATTTCCCGAACATAACAGCTGTACCAATCAGGATGCTTCCGAAAGAAGGGTTGAGCGATAGGCAGCTTCAAGGTCAATGGAATGTAGTTCCGCATCCACACGCTAGTTCCCGGTTCCCAGAAAAACCCTGTACGCTTGTACACAGGCACCGCATTGAGATTTCCCGCCCAAGTTCCAAGATATAGACGTCGGTAACCTTCCTTTGCTACACGCCGCACTGATTCGAGGAGGAGTGCTTTTCCGTAGCCTTGTTTTCGGTAGGCATCGGCGACGTTGAGGAATCCGAGGTAGGCTGCCTCTGGGTCTTCCCAGTGGGGATGGAGAGTTGAAACGCCAACTACTTTGTTTCCGCTGAGGGCGATGAGCCAAGTGATCTTGTTTTGGCGTTCCCATTCCTCCAGCTGGCGCTCAGCCGTGTGTTGTACGCCGCCCGTGATTCCGCCTGGCCAGCCACCTTCGCTCTCGTTCATGGACTGGGCAAGGCTCGCGGCGTCATCTGGTGTGAAGTCTCGGATTTCAGGCATTGTGTAGCACCAGCGCTCCAATATCTAAAGCAATCGAGAAATAATGGAGCCATTGGACGCAACTATCCTGTGGTTATTAGTTTTTCGTTTCAGGAATCGCTAAACCTAACCCTATCCTGTAGCAGAAGCCGCAATACCGTATTCCAATTGTGGGTTGCCGCTTCTCGGTGGGTCACCCCAATACATTCGTGTGAGTACTGATTTTATCCTGAAGCGTTGGGAGGTTAATAATAAGCGGGCATTTCCGCATGTTTCAGGAATTCCCACATAGGCTTGACCTTCCTCCACAAATCCTATTGCCCAACGCAGTAGCCGCTTGGCCACATTTGCATTGGCTGCGATGAAGGGTCCTAATAGGGTCCCAACAGCAGTCTTTCGGCCCATTATAATTCCTAAACTTGGATCCTTTCGAACTTTGAATGCGAAATCCGAATATTCGAATAGGCGTGTGAGAACGCGGCTGCGGTCGTCGCCAAAGGCTCTCTTATCCAAGGCTAGTACCGCTTCAAGGTCGGCTTTCGTGGCACGCCCGGTTCCAGGTACATTCCGTATTTTGAAGGGCTCTCCAAACCACCGCTGCGAATCACACTCTTTCACGAAGCCAAAACTCTCATAGAGCGGAACACCCGGTGGGTCCGCCTCGAGCCTTGCGGTAGGGACGCTTTTCTTCTTGAAGTACTTGAGGGCGGTTTTCAACAAGGTTGACCCGATGTGGCGGCGTCGGAGGTCTTTCCGTACCATCATCATGCCAATCCAGCCAAAATGCGTGTACAGGGTGGTAGTGACCGAGCCCACAACCTCCCCGTTGACTTCTGCAATAAAACAGCCTTCGGGCTCGTAGCTCAGCACGTTCGCCAAGTCACCCCGCGTGGGCGTCCAACCCTCTTCCCTCATCATCTGGACCACGGCGTCAAGGTGCTCAAGCTGCATTAGCTTAATACGTAGATCCGATGGGGTAGACCCTACCGGCACTCGAACCCGCCCCTAGGACACGAGGTGCGGACGAACCGGTGCAGACCAATCTAGATAACGCTTGGACACAGGATAGTTCTCAAACTGAATCGAGTAGCGCTTCTCGAATTTCGCCCGAATATCCTGCTCTACCGTCGCTTCCAGATCAGGTTCCATATGAGCATCAACCCAGTAGGTACGCCCCTTAGGTAGAGTCACCATCTTACCCCGCTTTTGAACGATTCGTCCATCCTTTATGGTATACTCAGCTTGGGTGAAAGCACGAACCAACTTATCGGGACTGGATGCATAGTCCTTCTGCGCATCTAACTTGTAAATCGCGACATCGGCATCAGCTCCCACTCCTAGATGACCTTTCTGGTATAACCCAAGGGAGCGCGCCGGACCTGCGCGAGTAGATGTGATGAAGTCCTTTAGTGAAAATTCTGTGTCGATAGAGGGAAGAATCATCCGTGCCTTGGCGCTTCGCTTCATATCACCAATCACGCTCTCACGGGCCTTCCGGCTCATAAGCCACGCAGCGATATGTGGATAATTCACAAAGGTTCCCGCATTTGGGTGATCCGTAGTTGGGAAAACCCGCCACGGTTCATTAACCATCAACGCAATCTCAAGGCCAATTCCCCACTGGACAGCGTTCACCCGGGAACTCCGCTTGAACTCGTAGGGTACAACACCGCCGCCACACTCAACCTCGATATCATCGTTGCACCAGCGGCTTCCCGATATCCCGCGGAGAATCCACTCCCAGGGTCCATCCGCGGTCATCGTTGTCGTGTCTGCGAAGACGACTTGTCCTAGGTCGGCGCTGATGTTCTTGTGGTTCTTGAGGAAATTCACAACAGGTTCCGAGCCGGATCGGAAGCTGGCAAAGTCGTCGCCGCCGTAAGCGTGGAACTGGAGGTGCGTCATGTGTAGGTTGATGCCCGAGTCACGGTTGATTGGAAGCTTATTAGCTATCTCCATTGTATCCACAGTAATTGCGCTGTTGCCTGGTCTACCAAGCATATTTGCGTGGAGATGAACTGGGTGTGGTAGTTTCAGTCGTTCGGAGGCTTCTATGAGACCGATGATGACTTCGCGTGAGGTCACGTCGAAGGCTCGGATCTTCTGGTCTAGCGATTCAACGTTTCCGCCCCACGACCAATCGGCTACCCCTGTGGGGTTCACCGCCTTTAATGCGAAGCCCTTTGTGGCACGTAACATCCATGCAGCGAAGGCAGCCAGCTTGTCGTACTCTTTCTCGCGCGCGTACTCCATGAATAGCTGGTGGTTCCCAAAGAGGGGGAACATGATTTTGTCAAGGGGATTAATCTCGCTGAGTTCTTCGTGGGTGTGTCGGGCTACCAATCCTGCAGTAGCAGCCTCTGTGACGAAGGTGTAGCCAAGTTCGGAATACTTGTAGCCAGTGATGTGAGTTGGGGGGACACTTGCCCACACTCCAGCTCGGCAAATATCTGAATACGTGTAAGGATCCATCCTCGATTGGTCGCAGCGAAGAACGCGCCCAGAGTCCACCTTGGGTGTGGCGAGGTGGGCGTGGATTTCAACCCCGCCAGGTACGACGAGGAGTCCCTTCGCGTCGATAATCTCTGCTCCCTCTGAGTCAACAGACTCGACTACCCTGCCGTCTTTGATTTCGATATCCTTGACCTCGTGGACATTGTTCTTTGGGTCCACGACAAATCCGTTCCGAATAATCATAGTGCGCTTCTGCAAGACGATTCACCAGCTTGTATCTTACTCGTTCTTCTTCTAGAGGTATACTCGTTTAACATGTCTAAGGACTATTAAGCATTATCAAAGAACGACCATCAGGGTGATTCGCAAATAAAACTTAAGCAAAATCTGTGCTTTGCACAAACCTTATTTAGCGGGTGAGTAGCCTAGGGCGACATATATGCACCGTCGTGCATATCCTAGTTAGCTTTGCGGACTAATCAAACCTCTCAAGGTTGTGCCTATGCGCCGGGATATGAAAATTGGACTCGCTATTGTCGCAGCAGCGATTATAATTGCTGGTGGAACGCTTATCCTTCTACCCTATTTTCTACCTCCTCCACCGGATACTTCACGTAGTATCACTGTTATCGATGGAGATGTTGAAGTCAACTTCACCCTCAACCAACTCGCTTTGATGAATCCCCTTCAAGGCAACTCGTCATACCAGAATCAATACATGAACTGGGGTGGTACTGGAACCTATATCGGTCCCCGGCTCTCCACCCTTCTTGAATCCGCGAACATCATCATCGGTGAAAATGACACAGTAAAGGTGTCAGCCAGTGATGGGTTTGCGCAGTATTACGCGTATTATAACGTCTATCCCAATACGAGCATTCACAATATCCAAGGAGATCTCATTCTAGCCTATTCGTACAATGGAACAACACCCGACTCCTCTCCAAACCCATGGCAAGATGGCCCACGAACTGTTTTTCTGCCATCTGATTTAGGCTATAGTGTCGATGACGCGAATCAGACCACTCACCCTGCATGGTTCTTTGGGAGTGGAGGTGGTCGATGGGTCAGAAATGTAGTAAAAATCGAGGTCCTCAGGGATACCTACTTTGGCGGACTCAACTACATCCGCCTCATTAATGGTGAAGAAGAAGAGAGAGTTTACTGGCTTGAGCTTGCTCTGATGGATAATCTACAGGGGGTTTCAGTGTACCAGAACAAGTTCGGAAATTGGCGTGATTACGGGACCTACATAGGACCCTTACTTTCAGATATAGTTGAGATAATAGGAACAATTGACCAAAACGATGTAGTCAGAGTCAACGCCAGTGATGGCTATTCCGTATCCTATGCATATTACAATCTCTATCCCAATACGAGTATCTACAATATTCAAGGAGACTTGATTCTCGCTTATTCTTTCAATGGTACAAAAATCCCTGATTGGGCTGATGGTCCTCGCACAGCATTCCTTCCATCTGATGAAGCCTACAATAATACTGACGCAGAACTAACCACTCATCCCTCTTGGTTCTTTGGAAGTGCAGGTGCCCGATGGACGAGAAACGTTATCACCATTGAAATCCTTTCAGACACGTATCCACCAACGTCTAGAACAATAACACCTACAGAACTAAAGCCGCCAATTTCATACTCCGCTATTGAAGCTACCTTCTCCGATTTGTATATGGGAAAGTCAAGTCACTTGTTGACAATCGATGTGGTTCCTACACTAAAACTTCGAGAAGTTCCGTGAAATGAAATCAAATACCCCAGTCTATTATTTCCGCACACGCGATCTGGTCACTATTGGGGTACTGAGCGCACTCGGTGGCGCCCTAAGCACATACGTGGGCTACCTAGGCCGACTGGTCAATGTCGCCGTCGGAGTCCCATTTGGGGCAGGCCAATTCCTTAGTGGATTACACGTGTTTTGGATAGTCTTGGCAGCTGGGCTAGTCAGGAAAACAGGTGCAGCAACGCTTACAGGGTTGCTGAAGGGATTAGTAGAGTTCTTCACCGGTAATCCCCATGGCATTGTCATTGTTTTAGTAAGCCTCGCTCAAGGGCTTATCATAGACGCAGGTCTGACTGCTACCGGTTACAGAGACTCCCTTCCAATCTATTGTATCATAAGTGGTTTAGCCGCAGCCTCTAATGTAGTGTTGTTTCAGCTCCTCTATTTTTCAGGTGTACCACTGGTGTTCTTCCTCCTCTTAGTGGTTCTTGCGTTTTCCTCAGGCATCATCTTCGCTGGGTACTTTGGTAAGGCAACCCTAGATTTAGTTATCGAAGCAAATGTAATGCAAGTACGGACACCCACACCTCCCACCGTAACGAAAACCCGCACTCAAAAGCGGTATCTTAACCCTTACAAAATCTCTGCAGTGGTCTTCCTTTCAATAATATTCATTGGTGCGGGTCTTTACACAATCTTTGTATGGCGCCCAATTGTAGATCCCCTTAGCTGCGATGTAACAGGTCTTGTTAACAATCCCTACAGGTTCACGTATTCAGCATTCTCTTCAGAAGAGATAATTGTTGAAGCCGAGCTGGTTGGTTCAGTAACCTATGTTCCTCCACAGAATTACACAGGGATTCCCCTAGCAATTATTCTTTCACATGCTCAGCCAGCAGAAGGCGCTTCAACGTTACTTGTTTTAGCCTCGGACGGCTACTCTGCCACTTTTTCTCTGGTAGATGTTCTCAGTGACTCTGGTATTATCATCATCGTCGATAATGGACTGCGTATTGTCGCAAAATCTTATTCGGGAGAATTTTGGGTCAGGAAGGTCTCAAGCCTTGTCATTAGCTAACAAGGGGAATTCCTCTTCACCTCCAGCAATTGATGTGGACAATTTCTCCTTCACCTATGTAGGTACTACAGAACCCGTTCTACGAAATATCGCCTTGACCATTCAAGAAGGTGAATTTGTCCTTCTTGCAGGTCCAAGCGGTTGCGGTAAAAGCACACTCACTCGCAGCCTAGCCGGATTTATTCCCCATGAATTCAAAGGAGACTCCAAAGGCACGGTTCGTATTCACGGTGTTGACACTCGCGCTCTACCAATCTATGAACTCGCGAAAACAATCAGTCTAGTACAGCAGGACCCTGACAGTCAGATTGTAACCCTCAATGTAGCTGATGAGATGGCTTTCGGTCTAGAAAATTTCCAAACCCCCCAATCCGAAATACCACAAAAAATCAAAACAGCTTTAGCTCTAGTTAATGCTGGAAAAATCTATGACCGAAGCACATTGACTCTTTCAGGTGGAGAAAAACAGAAACTTGTCATTGCTTCGTTCTTAGCCCTCCAATCTCCAATTATTCTACTAGATGAACCCACCGCCCGACTCGATCCACCCACCACGCGGGAAGTGCTATCCACCTTAGCCCACTTAAACCGTGCTTCTAGAACCACAATCCTTGTAGTCGATCACCGCATATCTCACTTTCTTCGAATTGCTTCCCGTTGCCTCCTTATGGAGGCTGGGCGAATCGTTTTTGATGGAAGCCCTTCACGACTACGTCAAAACCCATCGATTCTTCAAAAGCTTGGAGTGTATCTTGCGCCCATTGAAAACGCTAGATACTCTTCATCCGGTGTTGGAGATGAATCACCCACTCTCGCAGTTCGTGAACTCAACTTCTCATACCCTAAAACCCACGCTTCTTCATCCACTGGGTTTGCACTCAAAGACATCTCTTTTGCACTGTATCCTAAAGAAGTGGTTGGGCTCTTTGGGGCAAATGGCTCAGGAAAGACGACTCTGCTGCAACACCTGATTGGGTTATTATCCCAAGATAGTGGAACCCTCGAACTAAACGGGTATCCAATTACTGGGCGCTCTGTTTCGGAATTAGCGCGTGATGTAGGCTTCGTTTTCCAAAACCCGCTCCACCAACTTTTCGAACGCACAGTCTGGGATGAGATGCTTCTTGCAAGTCGCCACCTCAAGAAACCCGCGCCAGATGAAGCTGAGGACAGCGCACAATCACTACTCAGAAATTTCGGGCTGAGTGACTTTCGTACCCGCTCCCCCTTCTCGCTCAGCATCGGAGAACAGCGCCGTTTGACAATCGCCTCTATCTTAGTACATCAGCCTCGCCTACTCCTCCTTGATGAGCCTTTCATTGGGCTAGATTATAGAAACGTACACCAGATGATGACAATAATCAAACAACTCTCTACAAAGGGTGGCGCGGTTATCCTAGCAACCCATGATCCTGCAATAATACGCGCCTACTGCAACCGTCT
>JABXGV010000270.1 GCA_016550485.1 archaeon | reverse complement strand
GTACTCGAGGCAAGCAATGGTGACTTTGTACTCATAGGTAGCACCGAAAGCTATGGACCCGGGGTCCCATCGACCCCCAGTAAATTCAGTATTCCCTCAAACTTCTGGGTCGTCCGCACCAACGCCACCGGGTACATGCTCTGGTACCGAACCTACCATCATGATGACTTCGGTTACGAGTATGGTTTCGCTGGTGTAGAGTGCGCTAGCGGCGACTTTGTCTTCGCAGGATATACGTACAGTATATCTACAGATCGTCGAGACTTCTGGCTCATCAAGACTGACAATACTGGTGAACATATCTGGAACGAGACCTACGGCTGGAGTGATAGTGAGGACCGTTTACGGGAAATGATTGCCTACAGTTCGGGTGGCTTCGTCTTGGTTGGGCAGACCAATCACACAAGCAGCGGACAAACGGACATCTGGCTGGTCTACACCGACAACTCTGGTAACCAGGTGTGGAACGAGAGCTACGGCAGCGACTATGATGACTGGTGCTATGGCCTCGCTGATTGCAGCCTCGGCATCGCTGTCTATGGAAGTGCGGAAAGCGCGACACCGAATGTCTACGATAGCTGGCTCTTCGTCCTTCCCGACGGAGTTGCGCCCACTTGGAATCCTGCACCCACCGACCAGACCGTGCTATTTGGAGTGCCTTTCAGCTACGACCTAAATGCTACCGATCCGTGGACACTCACATGGGCCATCAACGACACCACCAACTTTGCCATCGACCAAGACGGTGTGGTCACAAACGCCGTCACCCTCGCTGTTGGAGTCTACGCTCTGCGCATTACTGTCACCGACCCTGCTGGAAACGCCCTTATCGGGACCTTCTTGGTCACCGTGACCGCTCCAGCACAAATTCCCTTGCTTCTCTACATCGGCATCGCCGTCATCGTCATCATCATCGTGGTACTCCTCATCTACTTCATGCGCCGCTCCGGGAAGTCCAAGTAATCTGGGCTTCCTCCTCCCTCTTTTTTTGACTGTTTCATGGGGCCTCACTTTGCTAGCTCGTTCGCTGTTCCCGCCAGGGATCCGCTTCTTGGTGGAAGCCACGCTGCTCCCAGTAGCCCAACTCAACATCCTGGGTAAAGGTGATTCGGCGAACCCACTTCACCGATTTATAGGCATAGAGTCGCGGGACGACTAGGCGGAGGGGCCATCCATCATCGACGCTAAGGTTGGTGCCATTCCGGCTCCAGGCAAGGAGGACATCGTCTGCTAGAGCCATCTCCAACGGGATACCTGAGGCATAGCCGTGTTCGGCGTGAAAGGTCACATACAGTGCGTGTGGTCGGGGGCGCACACGGGCTGCCAACACGTTGAGACGAATACCTTCCCAGCGGTTATCAGGAACCGACCAGCCCTCCACGCAATGAAAATCACTCGTCTGGGTAGTAGTGGGCAAGGCGCGAAGTTCCGCATAAGAGAGCGTAAGGGGAGTGTCGACTTCGCCATCAATAGTCAATGTCCAGGTATCTGGATTAAAAACCGGAGGTGAGCGTTCCACGGTTCGGACGGGGAACTCGCTAATCCACCGCTGACCTGGTGGTAAACGAGGATTCTTCGGCAATTTAGCTACCTCTGAAGGCACAAGAGGATTAGTCAGGTTCCCCAATACTGTTTCTCTCCTATCATTCCAACATACTTGGTGATGCGGGAGTAGCCTGTTGATCAAGGCTTATTGTTTACCCATTGCTTTGCTTACCTTGGCCATTGGACAATTATGTTTATTTGGGCAATTAGGACACAAACACAGGAATGATAGAATGAGATGGACCACGAAGAAGACTAGTAATATACTGACAACGAGGAGTAGGTCGTTCCAATACAGGAGAAATGCGGAAACAAACCCAATTAGATAATACAGGGTACCGAAAACGCCTACCAATTTGGCACCGAGAGCTAATGCCCTTTCGCTGTAGTGGTCTTTTCGATACAGGCTCTTAGAGATTAGCGGCATGAAGTATAATTGACACACGCCAACGCACTTCTTGCTTCGAAAGGGGCATTGAGCACAGATGACGCCGCCGGCGATGTTCGTTAGTACCCAAAACCCAAGAAAGACCGCTAACAACCAAACAGACCTTAACAATAATAACACAGAGAGTCCCAGAAAAGCAATGATAACCGAAATCGTTGATACGGTAAGAACAATCTTCAGCTTTCTCGAGAACATAATCAAAAGACCTAACTGGTTTATCTAATACACTCTGTAAATTTTTCCCAGATTATATATGAATTTTATCATCCTCTGACACGATCACTGTGAAAGTCCTATCATACTTCATCTTTATTACACCGACATCGAGGACGAAATACAATTCAATTACTAATCTAACGCTACCCTACAAGTTTGACAAATCCAGTTCCCGATTCTTTCATCATATACGAGGGCATTCTCCGGTTGTATATCAGCTTGTAAAGGTTCTAATTCCTCAACGGTTAGAAAGGGTTGGCTGATGAAAGAAAGAAAGCCTTCATCCATCTCGGTCGTTAATACCTCATAAGCCTGCTTTGCTTGCTCAACTGGACCTCTGGAGTCAATCCTCAGGATAGCTAGTCCCAGAGTTAGGGCAATCACCGTAATTTTTAGCCAGGGACGCCAGTGTTGCGTGACTACAGGGAATAGGTGGTCATAATGGTATGTACAGGTTTCCGATTGCGCCGCACAAATGAACCGCAGCTCTAAGGC
>JABXGV010000269.1 GCA_016550485.1 archaeon | reverse complement strand
GAGCTGTGCGTCCAGAAGCTGTGGAAGCGTTCAACAAACTGCTTGACGAACTCGGGATTGTTCGTCCACGACATCTGTTCACCAACACCTGACAAGCCTTTCACGGTAAAGTTCGAGCTCCCCTCGAGGAGCTCCTTTTCATCGATGATTAAGGCTTTGATGTGCATGAGGCTGCAGACAACAATTTCGACCTTGTTGGATAACTGGAGGAGCTTCTTCACAGCCTTTGAGAAATGGTCGCTCCTGCTCCCCAAGGCCTGTGGGTCATTCGTAATGATGCGAACAGAAAGACCCTCATCAGCTTTTGCGGCGAGCCGCTCAAGCAGATTTACTTCACAGTCCTCTGATTCGAGTTTCACAGTCCGAACATCGGATAGGGTCATGGTCATGAGCTTGATGGATTTCTCTGCCCGGTTGAGCATGCCTACCAGGGCGCGGGCGATTTCGATGCCTTCGAGAACTTCGTGGGCGACATCAACGGGGGCGTCTGGTTCAGTCTCAGCTTCGGGTTCAGGTGCTTCCTCTGGGGGCGTGAAGGCTTCCTCCGTACCGTTGTCAGCAGGAGGAGGGATGGGTTCGGTATCCGGAGGTGGTTCTGGCTGGGATACGGGTGGTGGGGGTGCGGGGTAGAAGCTATCGAGAGCTTCCACGAGATCTAAGGGTAGTGGTTCGCCCCTTCGGAGTACCTTGGTGACTTCAACCATTACTGTTGCTCGTCGTATCGCGATTCGGTGAGCCTTGCCGGTGGAGTGTTTGGCGATTCCACTGAAGGCTTCAGCGGCTTTGAGGGCGGCTGCTGCTGCGCGTTCAAAGTCGCCTTTGCTCATGAATTCGCGTACGAGTAAGAGGGCTTCTCTAGCTACACGGCCCAGCCGAGTCAAACTCAACCAAGTACACCCGAAGTATGTGTAAGTGTGTCTATAGGTACTTCGCAAGTAGGATGATAATAACTTATGCTGAAGCTAGATTTTATGGAGTACTTGCCTGTTTTTACAGCATAACAAGGGCTAGAAAGCCCAGGCCTAGCCCAGCAATTAGGATGATGAGGGCTGTGGAGGGTTCGATGTCGAGGAGGTAGGGAACAGGGATGATTATCAGGGGTAGGCACAGGGGAATCAGGCTTAACGCCCATGAATTTACAATCGGATGTAGGAGAAAGTTGACTGCTAGGTAAATGGCGGTGAACACGCTAGCTAGGTAGGTGGTCTTGGCGAGTTTCCGCCATAGGGCTCGAGGTGGCTGGGGGGTTCGTCCTTGGAGCAGCATCCACGTTGCCATTCGTTGAGGGGTTGCCTCCCCTGTTTCTGGTTGTGGTTGGTGTGGCTCTGGGCTTGGGAATGCTGCTGACATTAATCGGAGTTGGACAAGCCATTTTCGAAACTCAGCCTTTCCTTGAATGGCATGGTAGACACGCTTGGCGACATAGACTTCGCCGAGGAGTATTCCTAATTGGACGATTTCTAGTAGTAGAATGTCGAGAATTGTTGTCATGAACATCTCATCCTCCTTCCCTACTCGGGGATTGTTCGCTAAGATTAGCTACGAGTTGTTGGAGATGCCGTTTATCGGTACCCAGGAGTACTACGTGGAGTTCATCTCCTTGGCGTTTGTAGGCCAGTACGGCATGCTGGTTGGAGAATCGTCTTTGCCCCTGTTGTGATAATCCAAAGCGTCGACTGACCTGGATTATTCTGCGCTCCTGCTGTTCTGAGAAGGGATAGGACTTTATCACCCTTTCACGAGTGTATGACCCAGGATAACCGAGTGTAGAGGGGCCACCTGGGTAATCTGTAAATCCCGTCGGACCACCTGAAATGGATTTGCGTCTTGAGCTTCGCTGCCAGCAGACCCCAAGAAGAACCAGACAAAACAGGAAAATCGGAGGGAGAAGCGTGATGGTGAAATTCAGCAGAGAGTAATTCACTTCGATAATAGTTTGGTCAGTGCAGATTATATGCCCCTCTAATCTCAGCTGGACTTGGAGTAGCCGAGGTCCTGTATCAGCTGGTGTTGCTGGGAGATAGGAAATGGGCATCCCCACAGTTAATGTTTGACCAGCCATCACAGAGATTTGACTACCTCCCTGGAAATTATCTCCTCCGATGGCTACTTCGAATACTCTGGTTTGGCTGCCTCGGTTTGTAACATTTACCAGAATTTCGAAGAGTTCTTGCTGGAGAACCGCAGAGGGGACAGCGTTAATGGCGAAGTCAAAGGTGGATAATACCTGTAGCGGAAATAGCTCATAGAAGACAACGATTTCTGGTCGTGTAACCGTTAATAGGAGAGAGTAATTCCCGGGCGGAGTCGTAGGTGGGATGGCAAAGTCAAGGCGAAAGATATTCGGCCCTGGCGTTAACAGAAGGTCACTCAGAGATGTCACTCCTAGCTGGGGCGTTCCCAGTGATAGGTTAACATACGCGGATTTCGCCAAAGAGGAATTGATAGTACAGATAGTAGACAATGTTTCGCCAGCGAACTCTGCGTCAAGCCCTGCTAGGTTTCCAGTACAAATGGGTGTAGGGGTTAGGGTCCGCCTTGTTATGAAAGCAGAGCCACCTGTTGCGATGATTAGGTAATCCAGGGGCGATTGAATCCACAGGTCTAGGGTTGCGACGCCTGATTCGTTGGTTACTAGCTGAGTGGTCTCTGAACCATATAGGCTGGATGTAACGTTCACGTGCACTAGCTCATTTGCAGACCCTGTCATGGTGAGATAGTCACACATCAATACGTAGATCGTGGTGTGATCACCAACCCGTGGAGGTGTTAAACCTACTCCAAGTAGTATTCCCTCCTCACTGCCATCAAGGAGCCATGCTAGGCTTGCAGTGGCCATGCTTTGGGCTGCATCATTAAGAGGTGTATCGATGCCAATGAAAACAATGGAGGTTTTGGAGTCAGCATAATAGCCCATCGAGCACCAAGTTTCATTGCCCACCAGACTCAACAACTTCTCAGTTTGGGCCACTGCATGAACGACTGGGTATGTTAGAAAGGGCGTGGCGGCGGACCCAACGAGTAAGTGTGAACTGGCTATGGCTGGGTGCAAGGAAAGGAATCCATCTATAAAGTGCGTTTGGGTTCCAGTGGTTGTGGTTTCTATATCAGCTAGAATTTCTAGAAGCCTAGCACCCGATTCGCCCAAGGCAAGAATTGGCAGGTTATACTGGGTAAGGGTCGCGGTCAGTGTCTCATCTAGGTTAAGAGCTGGGTCTAGAATTAACGCGGTATAGGCACTTTCGTTGAAGTCTATGTAATCAACCACAATGGTGGAAATCACATTCGCTAGGAGAGGACTCCACTCTTCAGCACGATCGTGGGGGCTTGGAGGAACTTGGTAGGTAAGGGCTAAGATGGTTGAAACTACCAGTGTGGAGGCATCGCAGAGATTCCGTGGTTCACAGTTGCCTGCAACATCGTTTGGTGTGTGTTTAACTGGATCAGGGTACTGGTTTGTTGATAGGGTAATTGAGGGAATCCCACTAGCGTGAAAGGTCCACTCTGATGTGCTCCAGGCAGATTTGTTGTCAACATCTGCAATTGAGTCCACTCGGGGTTTTCCCATATCCTCCAGAGGGATGTCATGCAAGGCGCGGCTTTCCTCTAGCTTGCTTGTCAGGGAGGTGGTATCTTCCTCTTGGTAACGATAAAGGGCTAGGTGGGTGGGTTGTGCTTGTCCCTTGTAGCCAACTTCGTCAACATTGAGGACAATCGCTTCAGAAGAATCGATTCCTAGAGTGATGAGGTCGTGTGTGACTAGTTGGTTGGATCCCCACAGATGGCGAGTGTTGTTTCCTTCTTCACCGTTGAGAAAGGCGAAGAGGACATTCCAATTTTCGTATAGGTCAGCTAGCTCGGTGAGTACCTGGAGTGCCTCGAGTAATACGACAACCCCTGCTGCATCATCATTGGCTCCAGGGGCAAATGTTGGCGTTAGCCCCAAGAGAGTGTATCTTGCTGAGTCTACATGACAGGTGACGATTAGACTTGGTTGATTAACAACGATGCCCCATGGAGATACGTAGAGATTCCGCGTCCAGTAGGGCTGGAGCGTATACCCTACTCCGTTCCACATCCGGCGCATCACAGGGAACCACGAGTCCTCGGGTGTTAATCCTAGCTCACCTAGACAGGCTTCTAGGAGGGCTAGACTGTCATTCCCACTGCTTTCAAAGGGATGCCGGCTAATAAAGCTGGTAAAGGAGTGGAGAAGCCCCATTTGACGTGTCGTGTTTACTAGTTGCGAGGCTAATTGCTGCCAGTGAGCTAGGCTTGAGGTATTGGTCACATAAGCCGCCGCTAAGGGAGAAGTGGATGGAGGCATGGAGGGGGCAGGATATGAGGCGGCGGTACCCGGAGTCGTCCCTAGACCTAGCTGATGAGCTGATGCGGAAAGGGAAAGACCACTGGAGGACGGAGATACCAGTAGTGGACAAAGCAGCACACCTATGAACAAGATTGCAAAGTACATGTCACGTCTCATGGGCTTCGTTGATTTGCCCGAATTTGGTCCGTTTTTATAGGTTACGGTTAAGAAATCTGGTTATCGAGACAAGGGCGGTGTCAAGAACCTTCTCTGACACCCTGACTAGTCCTCACTTTCCGAGGAGGGGTTTGGGTCCTCAGGATCGCCTTCGGCTGACGTCTCTGAGCTAGTTGTGGCTTCTTCGCTTCCAATCTGTGCAAGGTCTGGTAACTCAGTACGGGAGAGTAGCGTATCCTGTGTTCGCTGTGAACTCGATATTCCGCCTCCACCAAGCAGGGAGCCTGCTATCTGGTTTGCCTGTCGCTGAAACCTCATGAAGAGAATGATTCCAGCGCAGAGGCCCCCTATCATTAGGGCAAGAGAAGCAATGGTTAGGAGCGAAGAGGGTACGATGATAGGGTTGTCCAGGCCTCGAACTACAAAGGTCACCGAGTCTGTGGCGGGAGCGAAGCCAACACTGCCGGGGTACTCGACTACGAGGTTGTAGTAGCCAGGGGAGGGGGTCTCCATTTCCCAGATGAGGAGCCCGGAGGCGTCAGTGGATAAGGTCATTTCGAGGAGAAGGGACCCATTAGCGGCGAACAGCTGAAATGTGATTTGCCCGGATAACCCATAGGTGCTCGTGTCGTTTTGATATGTAAGCATGACTTCCACAGAGAGAGTAGGCGTAGCAATGGGGTTAGTGACCTCTGATGGAGTAATGGTGAGGCTAATAGTTGGAGAGTAGACTTGGAGGGCTCTTATGAGAACGGAATCAGAGCTTGTAGTGTATATGTCGGGGTCGTCTCGTTGACCGAAGAGAATGGCGAGGAGGTGTTCACCAGGGGATTCTGTGTATGGAATTACATACTGGATCAATCCCACGCCTTCAAGGACTGGAAAGTCTAGTTGCCAGATGCCATCCCAGTAGAGAGACGCTGTTCCGTTTACAGTAGTGATTTCACCAGCCGTTACGGTTAATGCTATGCTCATTGATTCACCAAGAAAGATCTGTGTTGTGCATTGTGTGATATGGGTAGTTGTGACCTCTCTCACTAGGAGAGTTGATTCTGTAGAGATCAATTCCTCGTAAACATCGGATTCCACCACTTTGACATGGTAATGACGCAATCCCAGGGGCGCTGTGGTTATCCATGAATAGGTGGCTTCCCCATTTTCGTCTGTGTACGTTGTGAACAACAGGTCTTCTCCCTCAAAGAAGCCGACTAGGAGCCCTGATAGCAGGGAGCCATTTCGGGTATCAGTAATTATGACTTGGAGCTCGCTTTCGTTTCCAATGAAGGCCTCTGAGGGTGAAATCCACTCCATCACGCAGGTAAGGGACCGCCGCTCAACGATAATTGTGTCATAGACGCTGCGCCAGTCATACTGATTTTGCCCAGCAAAGTAGTAACCGAGCGTCCATTGCCCAGCCTCTTCGGGTATCCAAGCGAAGGAAATCACTCCGCTAGCGTTGGTGATTTCATTTAGGGTGATTACTGGTTGAGACGAGCTAGGGGAGGTTATGTTTATTGTGACTTGGTATCCGGCAAGTCCGGTCCCATTTTCATCATGTAATCGAACGTCAATAGTTACTGATTCCTGGACTATCGGAAGCGAGGGAGTAACTGCAACCTGTTCGAAGAACGAACTGTACACTACTATCCTAATTTCATCGGTGGTTAAGAACCCGACACAATAGGGCGCCGAAGCGTTTACTCGGATTTGGTAGAGACCAGGGTTCAACCCTTCAGTTTCAACTTGACCTATGTAGTATCCCTGCCCCTGGGCTGTTGTCGGATAGTCAAGGGAGTTGTATTCATTTGTGAGTGTAACCGTGGCTTGAGTAACACTGCCTTCAGGTCCGCTAGCCCCGATAAGTGTTACAAAAACTGTTACCTCTAAGGGAATACTTCGAGGAACCGTGAGCCCGGGTGAATAGCTGACGCTGGCTGAAAGCTCTCCCCAAATCTCACAAACCTGTGGAAGTTCTTCTATGCCAGGTAGGTAGGTGGGAGATCTTACTGTTAGGGTTAGATCTTGAGGGCCTAGAGCTGCTGCGGAATAGGGCACAGTTAAAGTTAGGCTCCACTCACCTTCTGGGCTGGCACCTGTAAAGGATGTGTAAGTCTCGTTGAAAATCTGAGCCGTTATGGTGAATGTCTCGGGAATCAGTCCCCATTTTGTTTCATTTACGGTAACGGTTATTGTTGCTTGGTCACCACACCAAAGCGTTCCCGTTGGATAGAGGAGAGGAGTTAGGCTGAGTGTGGGATTGACGTCAAGGTCGATCAGGAGGTTGAGATGCACTGCCATTCGGAGGGCAAGGTCTGTTGTGTAAGGCACCCAGCGCCCCTCTGGTTGTGAGGCGTCTTGGAAGAGCCCATTGTACTCCAAACAGTTGTCTAATAGGGTGCTGATGGCCTCCTTGTCTATGAGGTCAAGGGCCGCGGGGTTTAGCCCCAGCTTAGCTAGCAGGTAGAGGATGTCTGTGGCGTAGAAGGTTGTGATGAGGCTTGAGGGGCTGTCAAGAAAGGAGGCAGCATAGGTGGCTAGCTTACCCCCATCTAGTCCCGACAAAGTTGGGTCCAAGTAGGAGTAGGCTTGAAGGCCTAGCCAGGTGTCAGCAAGATATCCGTCCGCTGCACGCCATCGCACAGGGAGGGGTATTGTATGTATCGAATCATGGAAATATTGGATTCCACTACTCTCTTGGAGGCAGCTCTGAAGATATTCAAGGGCTGCTGTCGAATTCAGAAGGTTGGCGGGTTCACCGCCTAGCTTTTCGTGGGCGATGAGGCTCCAGCAGGTTCCGTCAAAGCGGAAGGTGAAATCACTTTCCCGGCCTACGTAGAGATGGTGGATACCAAACATGCCCCGATAGCCCTCCGCTAGGGTTTGGCTGGATGCAATTTCATTAAGGACAATGTCACGTCGTGATTGCCACAGTGGATCATCTAGCCCTAATATCTCGATGAGTTCCGCAAAGGCAAGGTGGTAGAGGGGTCCGAAGGTATTGCTTTCAATGCCGCTCCGGTCGGGAGTGATGGCATCAGAGTCTGTGGTGACGCTTGATGGCTGTTGGTGCCAGTTTAGTGAGGAGCGTACATTCTGCCAGCAGTTATCAAGATAAGCTAGAAACGCGGTTCTATTGATGCCGGGAATTCCCCCTGACTGGTACAGGGCAGAGATCATCCGCCAAGCTGTGAGGAGGTCTCCAAAGAATTGGGGTTCGGTGGCACCGCCCCAGCCTGTTGTGCAATTAGCGAGATAGCTAGTAAGCGCGTTTGAGGTCCCGCCCAGACCTCCTGTTACTATCAGACCGAGGACCGCGTATCCTGTCTCGTCTGGGGAGTTATGGAAGTCCTGGGTTGTGTCTCCGCGTCCCCAGCCTCCATTTGCATACTGTTGAGCGAGAAGATAGGCGCGACTAGTTGCTAGGTCATAGGCGGTGGTAGCACCGAGTAGCTGAAGCAAGCGAAGGGCACATCCTGTACCCAGGACCTTTTCGTCATTGTCAAACACAATGCGAGTGTCGAACACATTAGATCCTGCCGGATCCTCACAGGACTGAATATAATCAAGGAGTGCCGATTGGTTAATCGCGTATAGCGCCCCAAGAGTGTCTAGGGCTTCGAGAGCCTCTAGGCTAGCAGGGAGGTCTGCCATAAATCCGGCACCAGGATAATCATAGAATCCACCGAATTCAGCGTGTAAGGGATCAACCTCTTGACAGGCAGCTATGTAGGCTGTTACCGCACCCCCATCAATTTTCCCAAGCTGACCAAGAACGCTAAGAGCCTCTATAGCATAGCGTGTTGCCTGAATCGTGGTGGTACTGGCGCCTTGTTCTGTGAAGAATCCCCCTGAAACCGGGTCTTGACAGCTGGCCAAGTAGTCACCCACCGTGGTAGAATCAAGCTCACCAAGTTGACCCAAGGTAGCCAGGGTCAACACAGCCATACCAGTTGTAACACAACGGTCATGTCGCTGAGAGCTCGTAAGATCTTCAAAGTAACCCAACATGTTGTAGCAGGCGTCTAGTAGCCATGGGGTAAAGGCGGAGATGTTTACATCCAGTCCAAAGGACTCCACTAAATCTGCTACATAATAGGTAAACATGATAGAGGGCTCCAATGGATACGCGAAGCCCCCCGCGCCTTGAACGCCCCAATATCCTCCTACTTGGGGAAGGGAGAGCTGCAAAGAGGAGAGGGTAGCCCCAAGCCGGTCACCGAGAGACAGGCGGAGCATCCAATGGAGCAGATTATCCATGAGGTTCCGTCCGTTTTCGTCAAGGCGCCCCGCCGCATCTAATCCCCAATAATAGATCTGTGGATTGTTAGCTAGGGCATGGAACCAGAGGAGCTGAGCACCCGTGCCGTAGTAGTTATGACCAAGGACACTGACTTGATCAGGGAGAGAAACGAGTTTGTAGGAATCATAATCTACCGAGTCCTCGTAGACGGATACCATACCATTACTTTCTGGCACTAAATGAGGTGCGGTAAATACCTGGTGTGAGGGAACCGAGGTCCACATGGCACTTTCATAACTGGGAAAGAAGGCATTCACTGGGTCAAAGCCCCACACCTGGTCTAGCACCTCATGGGAGTACCCAAGAAGTAGTATAGGTCGTCCTCCATCGATGAGTGCCTGGGATTGCTCAAGTGTGACACTAAAGCTGGGACCGTAGGCCCCGACGCTCGGTAAGACTACAACGAGATCAACGTCTGGTGTCACTTCGAAGTCTGTGATGTTGGAGGAAATCGTAGAGTAGCCTAGCTCCGTGAAGAGGCTTTCAAAGCCTTCTGTGGGATCTTGACCAGCGCCACCACCCAGGTTTTCACCATAGATGAGTAGTAGGGTACCCAAGGGAGTAGATGGAATCGGAGACTGGCTTTTGATGGAGGGTGATGTCGGCTCGGAAGCAGCAGAACTTGAAGGGTTCTCAGATAATCTTGTTAGACTCTTAGCGGTGTAGTCTAAGCTAGTCGGTTCACTGGTGGTTTCTACCGGGGCTAGGGAGAGCTGAAAGGCCCCGATGGTGACCGGAAGGATTAGTAGGACTAGGCATCCAAGGACTAGGAGGAGTCTAACTCTAGAGCGGGTGGGTGAGTATTGCATGCTTATCTTCTCCATGGAGCTACATTTTGCGGGCGGAATTTAGTTTCTTTTTAAGGGTTTCTACTCGAATCTCGGCTGAAGAGACTGGCTGATACGCCGTTTCCGTAAATTTCGGAGTAGAAGATATGCACCAAAGGATGCAACGGAAGCAAGAGCGAGTGAAAATACAATCGATCCATAGGTGAGTAGGAGATGGGTGAACAAGCTCTCTTGTGGAAGAGGGGGATTTGTGGACTGGAGTTCTATCTGCATCTTGTACTCTACAAGCCCGTTCTTCGCCTCTGAGTAGGCTGCAACCAATATGCCTGTCCTGTGCTCATAGTAGAAGGATTCGAATACACCCAAGGAATCGTCGTTTGTGAGCCACCAACAAGAATAACTGGTGGCACCCAGCCTTAGCGATATTACGTCTGTCACGAGGAAAGGCGAGCTGCGTACAAGATGGTTAGTTACCGGTAAATCACCATCAATGGGAATATAATCGCCCACCCTAGCTTGAGCGTCAATCCACCAAGCGGTGTAGATTTCCTGTTCTTCATCCTGGTAGGTTCGGTCTACATTGAATGTGTATATTTCTGTGAAAGAATTCCAAGATATCCCTCCATCCAATGATATATTCCAGGAAACATCACCCCTGATGCTTTGGTGGTCTATGGAGAGTAATGTGATAACCTGTTGTCCCTGGTAGTGAATTGTAGAGGTGTTGGTGAGGCGGGTTCCACTGAAGACATATTCACAGGTGATATCCCAGCTTGCTATGTGCGAGTTCGCTATTACAGGGCGGAGGG
>JABXGV010000004.1 GCA_016550485.1 archaeon | reverse complement strand
GAGGAAATCTATGACAAGTACGCGAAGGGGTATTCCTCGGGGCGGTTTGCGCCCTCACGGTATGATACAGCAAGGGTTGCCTTCAGCTTCGCTGACCAAATCACATGGCATTTCATCACCAAGTACCTCCCCAAGCGCACCTCCATCCGTATTTTGGATGCAGGTGGAGGCGATGGGTATTGGGCACAAAAGCTCGTTGAGCAGGGCTACAAGACTATCGTGGTGATGGATTTGTCTCAGGGGATGTTGGACGAGGCGGCGAAGCGCTTCCGTAAACTTGGTGTGGTCCATAACGTCGAGTTCATCAAATCTGATATTGCGGATATGAAGGAGCTAGACTCGGACTCCTTTGATTTCGTTTTCTCGCAGTATGATGCGGTGTCGCTCTGCTTGAAGCCAGCTATGGCGATGAAGGAGTTGGCGCGAGTCGCCAAGTCTGGCACCTACGTGGTCGTCAGTTTGGACACGAAATTCCGTCGGGTCTCGGAGTTGATTGAAGCGGGGCTCATTGATGAGGCTGAGGTTCTGCTCGAGACAAACATCTCCTATGACTACGAGTTTCCCGGTTATAACCTCACTTGGGAGGAGCTAGCAGAATATTACGAGCAGGCGGGGTTAATGGTGGTTGAAGTCGTCGGAGCACCGGTCTTCATGCATCAGGTCAACGAGGAGGTCCTAGTGAAACTTGAAGCTGACCCCCAGATCCGTGAACGCCTCCTGAAGATAGAGCTAGACTACTGTACGAATACCTCCCTTGTTAACTTTGCTGGCCACCTCCAGATGATTGGAAGGAAATCGTGAGATGTTGTCGAAAACCTGTGCCAGATACGATTGGCAACTTATTCTTGCCTAATTTCGGTTTTCCGTTTCAGGATGGTTTCATATAACTCTTCAAGGGTTTTAGGGGGAATCTGCTGTTCCTCCTTTTGCACTAAGCTAATGGCAGAAGCGGAACAAATCGCCGTACAGACCCCACAGCCAATACAGTGAGTAAGATCTATCTGAGATTTTTCTTCTTGAAGGGAGATTGCCTGCATTTGACATTTCTCGACGCAGGCGCCACATCCGGTACATGCTTCAGCATCTACTACTGCGTAGTAGTTGAAGGCGTGGAGGCTAGCTGGCTCCCTGAAGGTTTTCGTTCCCAAGAGTAGGGCACAGCAGCAGCCACAGCAGCTACAGACATATTCGAGGACCTCGCTGTTGCTGGGCTGGAGAATTAGTCCATCTTCTTCGTTTTGTTCGATGATTTCCACGAGCTCCCGTTTTGAGATTTCCCTGCCCCAGCCTTGGTCGATGTACATCTGGGCGAAGGTTCCAAAGCCCAGACAGGTTTCCCGTCGATGGGTGGCTTTGCAGGGATTGCCTAGGAGGTCTTGTCCCTGGCGGCAGATGCAATTAGCGACTACAAAGGGGCCCTCCGCGGCGTCGATGAGTTGCTTGATATGGTCATAGCTCGCAACCTGGTGTTCAGGGATGATGCTCTGCTCGATGGGGATGGTGCGGAGCTGGGCGATTTTGGTGCTGAAGGCTTCGTTGCCAAAGGCTTCGAGGCTGAATTGGACGATGTCGAAGAAGAGTTGGGGGGTGAGCTTGTTGACCTGGAACTCGTAGATGCCAATCATCCATTGGGGCATGCTATAATATTTGATGTCTCCTTCAGTGCGGGATAGAATCAACCCCTTACTTGCCATGGTATCTAATAATTGTTCCAGCGGTTCTCGAGCGATCCCAGATGCTTTGAGCCGCTGGTAGATACTCTCAAGGCTTTCCGCGGCGATTGGTGCGTATCTGAGCTTGAGCGCCAGTTTTGCTTCTTCGGGTGTAAAGAGTTGCTTCAGGATACGCATTTCCGCGCCCGAAGCAGTTGCTGGGAAGCCCACGGGCATCGAATCAAGGTGCTTCTGTAGTTCGCGATAGACATCTTCCTCAGCCATTGTTACACCACATATTGTGCCAGAGCTCAATCCCAGTATGTAGCTAGTGAGCTAATAGCTGTGTTGGATGTACTCCAGCAGAGCCTCCAGATTGTGCTGAGCGTGCCTTATAATCGTCAGCCGGATTCTTTTCTTGTCAACCGAGTTCGACGTGAGAGCATGTAGGATGCACCCACAGTAATGGTTATCGCACTCCCAAGTGCTATCACTGTGAACAGAAATATTTCAAAACTAGGCGGCTGAGGCGGTGTGGTGGGGGGCTGAGGGGTGATAAGTAGGATTTGTGTATAGACGATTCTGCTTTGGGAGCTGTTCCAGCCTTGGTTATCGATAGCGCGAACACGGAAATAGTAGGTAGTGTCGTTAAGCAAACTACTCACGTTTAGTTGGGTTGTTGTTGTGTGCCAGGAGCAGTTAATGACACAGAAGGAGGACCACAGCGAGGACTCTACACAATAATCCACAACATCGCCGTCAAGGTCCTGACTGGGGGACCACGTTAGTAGGACAGATGTATTGTTTGATTGTGAGTCGAGAGGGTTAAGTACTGGTCTTGTGGGGCGGCTAGACAAGAACCTATAGATGCCAATATGGGTGGTGGCGTTTTCAGTAACATGATCTACAAGTTGTAGACCTAGAGCTAGGTGGGTGGAATTGAGTGAACAGCCTTTGTATAATACACATTCAAGGTCTCCATCAATTTCGCACCAACGGGCTAGAATCTGTCCTTGCTCATCGAGCTTGTAGACTAGGTTACGAGTATCGATTGCGAAGAAGTACCCAGCAGCATCGATCCATAAATCCCAAACAAAGTCGATACAAGAAGGTAGCGCTAATTCGGCTACACGCTGTGTGGTGGTAAGATTCAACTTTAGAATCCTATTCTC
>JABXGV010000268.1 GCA_016550485.1 archaeon | reverse complement strand
CGAGTTCCATGGTTCGTGGTGTAGGAACCATACACGCCGTAGGCATGAATTGTCAAGGCATAACGGTTTCCGCCGTCGATGCGGTAGATTGCCATGCCTGACTGCCCACCAGCTGTGTCGATGTAGTACCAGTGGTTCTGAGCCGTAGCGTAATCACCAACGTCGGCGTCATAGTACAAGTTGGCACCGTCATCGAGGTCACCGGGATAGCCAAATCCGTTTAGTGTGCCAGTGTAGATGGGATCAGTGTATGCGGCGTATTGACGACCTAGCCATCCGCAGGTTGTGCCGATGTTTCGGTCCAACCGAATCCAAGCCCAATCGTATTGATGACTTTCACTACCTATCCAGGTTGTCGAGGTCCAAGAGTTGTCTGCTTTCGCATGGCAATAGGGAGCATAAAACTCGTCCATCGCAGGAACAACAGTGATGCTCGAATACCAGCCACCATAAGCAGACTTGTACACAACATGGCCTGCCGTGAGGATATGGAAGTCGTCAGTGAACCACCCAGTCCCTGTGGATGTACCCCCACCGGGCCACTTCGTATAGATTTTGCAGGCGGTTCGCCACGGGTAGTCGGTAGTGGTTGATACTAGGGAACGGTCATCACCACCGATAACACTTTCCGGGTTCCCGAAGAAGGCCTGCGGCTCTGCGAGCTCACCGGGTAGTGGTTCCGCCAGGGGGACTCCGTCGAAGGGTTCAACAGTGTGGATGCCGTTAATCTCAGGCAGAAAGGAGTGCTCTGGGTCCTCATAGGTTACCAGCCCTGTGTTTGGGTTGTAACTTGCAATAGACGCTGGACCACTGGGCATGGTAATTGTACTGATTTGTGGTTGCGTAGGAGTATCGCTTTGCATCGATGCTTCTAGAGCCATATCCATAGAGGGCTCCTCTTGCAGTTCAGTATCGGCGAGGGTTATCTTGATTTTCGGCGTATCACTTGACGTGTCCTTCTGAGGGGTTAGCGATTGTACTGCAGCACTCGATGAAATCAATACAAAAGTCAGAACAAGGAAGAACAGATTCTTCATAGATTTTTTCAAGGTGTTTCCTCCTAAAGAAACCGAATCTTCTCATATCGCAATGGCACCGTAAATAAGTGTATTTACAAGTTCTCCCCTTCTCATTCTCCGCTTTTTATCAGGTAAGGTGCTACCACTTATCAGAATGAACATCTAATAGGTGTAGAACACAACATGTAGCCCTGAAGGATAGAATTCGAATTGACATACTTGAAGGAGACCAATCTACTCTTGAAGCAGCTCTTCGAAGCCCATGGACTCACAGCCACGATTCAAGGAGACTGGCTCCTGTTCCAAGAAGGCGGCGTCAAGGTCAACGGGGAAATTGTAGGAGAACAGCGGCAAAAACAAGGGCTGATTATCCAACTGGATATAAGGGTACAGATACAAGGCAGGACAATCATAGAATCATTTGCAGGGATGGGCGATTCGACCAAAGCAGCCTTAGAAAGTGGGCTCGAGAACTTCGCTCACAACTCGTTACACGTTTTCATAGGAGCATTCCTTGATCCAAAGGATGATTTAGTCCTAAGGGAAATCTGGTCAATCGGAGGTCAGAAGCGGCTAGCTATAATAGGGCAGATGGGGATACGAGGTAAAATCCCAACCGAAAACGATGTTCATCTTACTTGGTTCAAACACTTCGAAGAGAGAATAAAGAAAACACAGCTGACCAAAGACCTCCATTGGGTCAGATTGTATTATGCCCAAATGAATGAACAACAAATGGTCTGCGAAATCCTGCTAGACAATGAGCCTTGGGCACAAATGCAAGAGGAAATGGCAGAAATCGACTGGCCCAAAAGCAAAGCCTTCTTTAGCCTCCGAATCTTCATCATCCTTCTCAAGATTCAGTGAATCGTTAGCGTTGTTAGATGCCAAAAAAGGGGAGTAAGAGGGTAGTGTTCTAAACTACCCTCATGTTGCTCTACCTGCTAGTGGGTCTATTTCCGTCTCCAGATTCTGACTACCATTACTATTATCACAATAGCAACAGCTACACCAACAAATAGTAGTACAAGAATCAACTCAGGTGGGAAAGTGAAACCTGCTCCAATGCTGATGCTGGCTGCGTCCTTTACGACTTCGAGGGTTTCCGCGCTATCTGTTACTTCAATCGCAACAGTAAATTGACCAGCCGTGAGTCCTGACACACTGCCAGTATAGGTGTCTGTACCTGTGGATGTGAGTGACACAGTCTGAGCCGCCTCTAGCTCTCCCAGCGGATAGATGACTGCGTCAACACCTACTATTGTCGTTGAGGCAATCCCGGTCAAACCAGCCGTGGGATCCTGCGTGGTGACGTTAATCGTGAACACAGCCCCCGCAGAGTTGGGTTCAACCGTGCAGCTGTCAACGAAGCTCCGCCCAGCGGCGGTTTTCACCGCCATCGACACAGTCTCATAAGTGGGTGCGACCGTGTGCCCACCGCCAAATATTCCGCCCCCGCCGCCCCCAGTAACAAGGCAGGCGTCAGAGACCGATAGCACACCAGCGACAGGAGTGGCGTTGTTTAGCTCCCACAAGACATTGCATTGGGCGTAAGACGCTACTTTGCAGCCTTCACCGATATCCGCGGCGATTACCACCCGGTCTCCGATACAGAGGGTGGCCACCACCAGCCCACTGGAATAAGCGGTCTGAAGTAACGCCTGCACGGCTGGCTGACCGTCAAGAAAGGCCCAGTTAGGACCAGCAGGACAGAAGACAATATCGTAGGTCCCGATTGTGTTCAGATCAAAGGCGGACAGAAGAATGTCGGCGTCGAGTGGACGCTGCTCTGGATGGTTTGTGCAGGAGGGAATATTATCCAGATAGGTACTGGCTGTGATGATTGTAACGGTCACATCCATTGACTCGAGATCTTCGATCACGTCATGGCAATTCCATCCAAAGTTCTCACTAATCAGTACCAAGGCATTGAGCCCAATTTGTCTGTCATCCAAGGCCTTACCGTAGTTGTGGACAGAGACTCTACTGGCTTGGTGGAATCCTTGGCATGAAACAAGAATGAACAAAACAGCTAGAACAAAAAAGGGTGTCTTGCGGTTCATCCTAAGCACCATAACTGCTCATTTAACCGGATACGCTTTATTAATGAAAGGTTAGGGGCAATGACTGAGCGTAGTCTGACGACGACGAATCACACTACTACCACTACGCGGCGACCATGGTTGCTGCGCTGGTATTTTTTAGAGCTATACTTAGTAGGGCTCAGGTGGAGGACTCCAACTAGTAACTCCAACGATTTTCTTGCCCCGACGATATGTGACGGTGACATGGGGCCAGTGGAATTGCTCATCCTGCTGGTGTTGGTGGAGGCGAATTTCTAGGGTCGCGGCGCCTTTGAGCCTAATGGTGCCGCCCATTCCTTGGGAGGGCGTGCCTGGCGGGAGCACCTGTACTTGTAATTCAGCCGCGGGACCAATCATTCCAAATTCGCAGCCCTCACAAGAAACTTGGATTGGTTGGCTCGTTAACGGATCAGTGGGGGTCATACTGATTTGGGTCCATTCGATTTCGCCCCCAGCAGCTACAAAGAGTTTGATGACGCCTGCCAGCTTGGGCTCCTTACCCGGAGGAAAGGGTGAACCCCCTGGGTATCCTTCATGAGGCAGGCGGTCAGGAGGTGGACTCATAGGTTCTAAATAGGATGGTTAAGGATAAAGCTGTTAGTGTTGAGAGCTAGACCGATAAATCTTAGTTCGTCTAGTAGAGATGATAGGGTGTGTTGCTCGATGTCTGAGGACTGGTTAGAGTACCTGCGTAAGGTTGCATCACCAACAGATAGAAGCCGCCCAGCCTACGTGTACCCAGTAACAGATGAGGTGACAAATACTCGACTTCAACAACAAGACCCCAACAAACACACCCTAGAACAGGCATTATTTAGCGCAATGCTCCAAGATGCTTGGCGTGTTGCTATAGACTTCGGCTGTGGAACAGGCGCCCATTTCTTTCTTTTCGATGGACATGAACATCGGAAGAATCTCCTTATAGGCATTGATCCTGATTGTAAAAGAGTAGAGTGGGCTAGACAGGTCGCAGAGTACAGGCTGCAATTTGTCCAGAGTCACATCCTTTGTGGAGGCATAGAACTCCTAGAACACACACCAAAAAGGCTCAAAGCAGATGTTGTCCTATGTTCACAGGTCTTAGGCCATGTCTCAGAGAACCAAACAAGGCGAATCATTAAGGGCTTCCACAGAATCCTCGCAAAGAACGGGCGATGCGGAATCGCCATCCCCATCGTTGGTGCGCAATTTAAGGAAAATCCCCAAGCAGGGGATTGGTCTGGCAAAGAAGATTATCCCCATCTTGTTCACATGTCAAAATCTCCAAGTGACCATGATTTTCGATGCTATATCACAATCGACGAGTTCAACAAAGCGGCTGAACAACCGGAACCTGGGCTGTTACCTGTACGCTCCTTTATCGTCCCAAACTTCCCCAATCTGGCCACGATTAAACTCCCCTACCTGTTGGATGTTCCACCGCCTACCATTGGTCAGTTAATCAGTCCCTTCTTCAGGGTGGAAAAGTGTGCAATCTACTCAATACACAAGGATCCCGGCAGCCCCGTGTTCCCAGTCGGGGATATGTTCATTCAGCTCCGTAAGAAATGAGGAATTGGAGGAATAGGTAAGTG
>JABXGV010000267.1 GCA_016550485.1 archaeon | reverse complement strand
TTCGAACACGCGACGACTGGGTTAAGAGCCCAGCACTCTACCTGACTAAGTTACGAGCCCGTATCTTGAGTGTTCCTGAATACTGTTTTAAAAATTCTTCTGTAGAAACCCGACAAGAGAGAATTTTAAACGGGCATGTACATTTGATGATATGAGGTAGTTTTGTGAAAAAACGAGTTGTTGTTGCCGGGACATTTGATATTCTTCATCCGGGTCATGTCTATCTGATCACTGAGGCTATGAAATTAGGCGAGGTTATTGTAGTTGTTGCTCGGGACAACAATGTTCTTAGTATTAAGAACCGCCCAGTGGTAATCCCGGAGGAACAACGCCGATTTATGGTTGAAGCCTTGAAAGGTGTGTCTCGTGCAGTATTGGGTTATGAAGGATCTGACCCCCTTCGTATTATAGAAGAGTTGCATCCTGACTTTCTGCTTTTGGGCCCAAATCAGAAGGTATCACTTGAAGAAGTACAAAAGGAATTACAGAAGCGGGGACTGATTACAGAGGTTCTTCGCTTAAACGTCTTGTATGATGAATTCCCATTAAGCAGCTCCTCTCTGATTCTACAAAAGGCATCTAGTATTATTCGTGAACCCGAGTCTTAAGGGTTATAATGTCGCCATCTTCTAATTTCAGCCTTTCTCTGAGATTGATCGCTGCAATAACCTCTATTACGTTTATTTTATGATGAGTTCTTTGAATCAATAGAATTGCAGCGTCAACTTTGTCATTTACCCGAGTAGGATAACAGGTGACAGGCCCAAATGTCCGATCTCCAGTCACAAACCCATGAATCTCGATACCAATCATTGCCTTGAGAAGTTGAAGCTCGTGAACATCCACTTCTGATACCAGTTGTATGTTCAGTGTCCCAGGGAATGGCTTGTAGCCCAATTTTTCTTGGAACTGGCGACGATAGCCTTCAAGCTGCATATAATATGCTCCTTCACCGAGGCCTGTGGTAACTCGACCCCGGAGCGTTACCGAGCGCCGTTCTGTTAATGCAATTTCCAACATGGAATGCACTTTTTTTAACTGAGCGATTCCCTTTGGTTCGATTCGGATAATTTGTCCATGCCTATTCAGAGTTCGACGAATCCATCCCTTTTTTTCTAATGCGCAAAGCCTTCGAGATGCTGTCTGTTGGCTGATTCCTAGAAGTGTAGCTAATCTGGGCGTAGACGTATGCACACTGTTGCTAGCTCCACCCAGCCGGGCTAGTGCAAGAAGTGTAAACCAAAGATGTTCAGTCACGAGCCCACCTCTACATCTTTTGATTTTAATTCTCTTCTATATTCTGTGGCTAGTTGGTGAGCTTGTCGAGTCGGTTCAGGTAGACGATAGTTAGTAATGCAATGCCTAGTCAAATTAATAGCGGTTTCTAGTGTTATCCGGTGACCCACACTCACAAAGATTGGATTTGTTCTGGTTTTTGTAGTAATCTCTGCCCCAACAACCTCTCCTTTGTGGATGATTGAAGAGGACAATTGAGATGAGGACTGAGTTTTGCCACAAAGTATACGTTTCGCTATGCCTATTGTTGGGACATTCCGAAGAACACCGAAATGACAGGCTGCACCGAACCTCCGGGGATGGCTCCGTCCATGGGCATCTACAAAACATACATCTGGAGCCCTCTTTAACGAAGAAAACGCAAGTGAAAGAGGAGGGTATTCGCGAAAGGATAAGTAGGTCGGGATATAGGGAATAACAACCCTGCAGGAGACTACAGCTTGATCGATTTTTTTCATATCTTTATAGCGAAGCAAAACCGCGACGCCAATCGCTGTTTCCCCTACATATGAGACATCTAGCCCACACACTAATTGAGGAGGTAGTGTGAAATCGTCTTCTTCTTTTACACGCGATGCAAAACGTTGTTGGATTTCGCGTGCTTTGGGGATTAATAGCCTAGCCAACAATATGCCCTCTTAATTTTTTAGGCTTTTATGGAGCTTATGGATGCCTGCTAATAATCTGCTGCGTTGAATTTCAGAGCTAATATCTGCTCGTGTACGCTCGACGAGTCTACGTGCAACATCTGTCTTTGCCCTTAGACCAGGAGTTAATGCGTTTGGAAAATCAAAAGTAAGCAATATTGAGTAAACTTCTTCCATTTGTGAAAAAGCCCTCTTTGCCAGGGCCAAGTTGTCTTTTGTTAATGCGTCGATTGTTACTCGGCGAAGTTCGCCAACAAAATCGCCAAGCCCCAGTAAATACCCGACTTCTCCAACTCCAAGATCTTCAGGTCCGACAAAGGCTTCTTCCTTGCGAAAAGCTAGGATAAGTGTAGCCTCAACGACTTCTCCTTCAGCGTTTTGAACTAGGCCTGTTACTGGCAGACCCGGGACCTTAGCTAGTTCTGTCTGCGCTGCGGCTAAAATAGATTTGGCGTCGTTTAACATAGTTCCAGCAGCATCTAACTCATCACGGTGACTAGCCGCTATCGCTTCCCGCGTCGCCTTTAGCACCTTCCGAAACTCACCAAGCAGGTAATCACGAGTCTTGTTCCGTGCATCAAAGCTAGCGTAGATTTTTTCTACAATTTCCCTGAGACCCATACAAAGTCTCCTATAGTAACGGTTAACGACCGCGTTAGAAAGGCAATACTTAAATGATTGGCTTTGAGCGGGACAATAGGTTGAACCATGGTCTCAGCTGAACTCGTAAAACTCTACCGAAGGCAAAGATACTATTTCATTGGAAAAAACAGTGTCCTGAAAAAATGCTATCACCTACATAGGGCGCTAACTCAACAACGCCCTTGTTACAAACAGACGTTCTACAAAACAATCCAAACCCATCGGTGCATGCAACTCTCACCAACACTAGACTGCACTCAGGCTTGCCTTTTTTGCTGGCGAACATTACCCAGCGATGAAGGATTTCCAACCCAGCGATTGAAAGAGATTCCTGACGACCCCAAAGAAATACTTGACAATGCTGTTATCGCCCAGCGTAAAATCTTGAATGGATACAACCCCGTCTGCCACCCTAAGGTACAACCGCAAATGTGGGAAGAAGCAAGAAACCCACGAAACGTAGCCATCAGTTTGGTAGGTGAACCCACACTATATGAACGGCTTTCAGAATTGATCAGCGAATGCAAACAACGAGACTGGACAAGTTATCTGGTGACAAACGGTACACGTCCTGATATCTTAGAGCAGATAGAAGAGCCCACCCAGCTCTATGTCTCATTAACTGCCCCAGATAAACCGACTCATTTGAAGCTCTGCCGCCCAAACATCTCAAAGGCTTGGGAACGACTAAATAAATCATTAGATTTGCTTTCGTCTTTTTCTTGTCCAACCGTTGTCCGCATGACTCTTGTGAAAGAAAGAAACATGCATGGTATTCCAAGTTATGCAAAACTCCTGAATAACGCAGGACCGACTTTTATCGAGTGCAAATCATACATGTATGTAGGAGGCAGCATGCGTCGTTTAGCCAGAAGCAACATGCCGCATATGAAAGATGTGCGGCAATTCGCAGAAAAGCTATCAGAACAGACGGAGTACACAGTTATAAAAGAGGATACTGTTAGTCGTGTTGTGTTACTTGCTCGTAATAAGTGAGTAATAGTCTAACCAACAAATTCAAGCTATTTTTCTGGTGCAGTCGTCTTCAAGATTCCCTTTGGACTTATCGCGATTTGATCGATACCCTCACCAGATAAAGCGTCTCGACGCGTCGCGGAGCGCACTGCTTTTATCCCGAGCTCCATTGCTTGATTTTGAGTTATCCCCTCATGATAGTTTGCTTCAAGAACTCCGAGAACAAGCGAAGTAGCTGTCCCAACAGCAGCATACTTCTCTTTAATCAAAGAGCCGGCGAGGTCAAGGCTGAATAGATGCGGACCATCTTCATCAAAGCCGCCAATAAGAGTCTGAGTAAGAAATGGGATGTATCGCCTGCTGAAGAGAATGTTCGACAGAAGTTGAGCCGCAGCCTTGACTGTAATGGGCCTACGGTTTTCGTATTTGAAAAGTTCCGTCTCAGCGATTAGATAGGAAGAAAGTGCCTGAAAGTCACCTGAAACTCCTGCACTACCGAGAAGAATGTTCTCTGTGATTGGGAGAATTTTCGTCGCTGTTTTACTAATCACCGTATAGCCCCAATTGGCACGCTTATCTGCTGTAATTACAACCCCTTTGTCGAAAACTATACCTACAGTCGCAGCACCAAAGAACGCTTCCATAATACATTTCTCCTTTTATCTGAGAATCCGACAAGCTTCAGGGTTCTTCATGTTATAACCTTTGTGAAAGAATCGGGTTGGCTGATATTATATTAGGAAAGACCCTTTAGCTGCATAATTTGATTGTATCAGTCAGAATAAAAGAAGTTAAAAAACATTCGTCATTTGCCTGAAGCGGTGCTGACCTGATTGAACCCGTTCCGTAAGTTGAGGTATATACCCTCTGGTAAGGTGCTTCTAGATACTGCTTTTTCCCGGGCGTCCAAGCTGACGCTTCCGAAATCAAAGAGAGCCACCCATATTCGAGCGAGGGAACGCGAGATTGCTAAACTAAAGTTGGTTCAGGAGGTTCTTTGCTCTCGCTTAGAGGAAATCGTAAAACATTTCCCAAGCTTTGATCAAATCCACCCGTTTTATTCAACATTAGCTGAAACGGTCGTATCTGTTGATCAGGTACGGCAAGCTTTAGCATCTGTGTCAACATCAATCAGGGTAATTAAAGGAATCATCCAAGATAGCCGAAGAAAGTTAAGCAAGGCTCAGACCACCATTGAAGCACGCCAGCTACGAAGAGCCGCCTATGGACGAATTTCCTCAATATTCAGACGCTTAGATCCTCGCCTTGAAACAATACAGCTTGCAGCAAAAGAGTACCGCCGTTTTCCCTCCATAAGACTCGAACTGCCAGTAATTGTTGTTGCTGGTTTTCCTAATGTAGGAAAAAGTTCGTTTGTTGCGCAGATATCGAGCGCGCAGCCTGAAGTGGCAGAATACCCCTTCACAACGAAAGGAATCAGCGTTGGGCATTTCCCACTGGACCCTCTAGGTGGCCAGATTCTAGATCTACCTGGACTACTAGATCGCCCGATGGCAAAGAGAAACCCTATTGAGCAGAGAGCAATAGCTGCAATCCAATATTTAGCCGACTGCATTGTATTCCTCATCGACCCAACATGGGCCTGCGGATACGAGCTAACCAGCCAGCTTAGCCTACTCCACGAGATACAAGGAACGTTCCCATCTGTCGAGGTGTTCCCTTTCTTAAACAAAATCGACATAGCCAATAAAGAAGAAATTACGAGGGCCACAGAGTTACTAGGAGTAGAGGTCGTGCCACTAATAAGCACTTTAACAGGAGAGGGGGTTAAACAAGCTTTTGAAGGCATTGTCAATCAATCGATGAGTATTAAGGCGAAACAGGAAATCCTTCAAAAGCAACACCTTCAACCTTGATTTGAGCAGGTTTACCAACCTCGCCTATAACTGAAAACTTGGTTTCTATAAACTGCTCAACAACATAAACATTCGTTACTGTATGCTGAGTGAGCTCGGATATGAAAACAGAGGATGTGCCTTGAGCCAACGCCATATAGGGAACTAGCATATCGGCTTGGTGCTTATCTACTGGCGCACCTGATTCCAGTTCTTTTATCAATGTCTGTGCTGCTTTTCGACCAACCACTTCAGCTTTCAACCCCGGTCTTCCCAAAGCATCACTCCCCGCTAATCGACAAGCATCTCCTGTTGTCCATAAACTGATACCACTACCAGGACAAAGAGTATGTGGATTATGTTCGATTGCTACCTTCTCACATCGGTATCCTGCTTCTTTGAGAGTTTGTACTGCTGCTCTAGCTTGTCGTTCAGCAACATGCTGTGGTAGAGACCCGCAATGGGAAACACCCTGAATTTCAGATTTAGTTTCAACGCGACTTAGATTAATGGCCCTTAAGTAATTTTGAGGGTGAAGGGATGCTTGTACACTTCCCCCTCCTTTGGGGTAGTAGCCGCGTCTTTCTACTTCGATTTTACCTGAGTAGCCCATTTGTTTAAGGCGGGGTAGAAGTACATGTTGCAGGTAGTCTATCGGAGGGCTCCAAGCCACATTTGTGCCACCGGATAGACGAATAAGGGATAGGTTTGAGCAGAAGTGTGTGACGAGCATAAGAGTCTGAAGTATAAGAGAGATGGCACCCGCTGTACCAATGTTGACTACGATTTCACCTCCTTTCCTAGATTTTGGAGAAAAGGTGATTTCACCCGAGCCAACGTGACCACCCTTTACATCTGCGTCTGTTAGTTTTTGGAGCGCGAGTATTCCCTGAAGATGTTGTGGACGAAGACCAGGGTTTTTTCTCTTAGCACGGATCCGTTTGACAACAACGGGCTCCTGAAGCACAGCAGACAAAGCAATGGAAGACCGTAAAATTTGTCCTCCTCCTTCAAGAATCGTACCGTCGATTTCCTTAACCATAGACATCTCACCAATATTTGCGCTCGACGAGTTCTGTACTGCTAGATAAATGACTGGATTGCTTTATTTACTTGAAGGATTATAATTTCTTGCGAAATGACAGAAATTATCGCAGCTACTATTCAGGTTAAACCAAGGAAATGGATTGGAATCGCCTCTAATATTTCAAATGAAGAGTTGGTAGCGTGTACAACTCCTATGGATTCCAAGGAGGTTGCTAATTCCTATATCCTAGCATCAATTCGGAGATTTCATCTACTAAGGTTGTTCTCACAGAGCCCTCCAAGCAAGAGCCTGGATAGGGTTGCTCAGCGTTTGTGGCAGCTCTTTCACGGCAAAGGTGAGGAGTTTACTCTTGACGAGATATCACAGAAAGGGTGGTCACCAGCACGCACTAAGATATCTAATTGCCTATTACAGGTTCCTCTTGGCAAGGTAATTACTTACGGCGGATTGGCTAAGAGAGCACGATCTTCGCCGCGGGGCGTAGGATCGGTGATGGCGAGTAACCCGGTTCCTCTAGCCATTCCATGTCATCGTGTTATCCATGCAGATGGAAGGTTGGGCAAGTTTGGACGAAGTACAAGTGGTACTCGGGTCAAAGCTGCTATCCTCAGGTCCGAAGGAGTACCCTTTAGGGATGAGGACTATGTGGAACTGGACGCCATTGTAGAGTAGGATGTGGGTTTGAATGACATTACCAGTCTTGTTTATTGGGAGATTTCAACCTCTTCACAAAGGACATTTGTACGTATTGGAGGAAATATTCGCTCGTGAACAGCGCGTTTTTATCGTAATTGGGAGTGCAGAGGCCTGTTTTACACCAATGAATCCCTTCACAGTAGGTGAGAGGATTCAGATGCTTCTAGGCGTGCTCGATTCTTTAGAGATTCCGTGTGCCCGCTATCTAATCGTCCCCATTCCAGATATCCACAACTACTCTCGCTGGGTACAACACATTATCCAATATCTTCCCCCATTTGGCAAAGTGTATACTGGCTCAGAGACGGTAAGGAAGCTTTTCTCAGAGCAAGGAATTCCAGTAACAATGATTGCTCATCATAGAAGGAGAGTTCTTTCGGGTACGGAAGCTCGCCGCCGGCTTCAGAAAGGAAAGGACTGGAAGGCGATTGTCCCCCCAACAGTAGCTAAACTAGTTGAGGAAATAGACGGCGCAAAACGTATCAAGGCTCTTGCTGTTTAACACCAGAACCATAGATTAACTGGAGAATTCTTTCGTAAACATCTTGTTGTGGCCCTTCTGTGGAACGGAACAGCTTCTCAACAATTAACTCAGGAGTACTTTTAGCTACAACACCGAAGCGGGGTGATCGATCTACCATGAGATTCAGTTTATCATCTAGACCTCTTGCTACAATTCCATCCACTCTAACAGGGACTCGGCTTAGTTCGATAATATCATCTGCAAGATGCGATACAAATATCGCACACGAGTTCGGACGTTCATGGAAAAGCTCAAGGATTGCCGCAATAACCTTTGCTGCGGCACCTGGTTCAGTGCTAGCCTCCCACTCGTCAAAACAGGCTAGTTTTGAAGCATCACTCATAATAATGCTAGCTAAATTTCTAAGTGAGGTTTCAAAGGCTCCAGCAGTTAGCATGCCACGAGCTTTAGTGTAATAATACAGTTCATCGAATATACAGACCTCAGCCTTCGCTGCTGGAACAAGCATTCCCATTTGAGCCAGTATGGCAACTTGAGCTACGTTCTGTAGCAAGCAGCTTTTTCCTCCACTATTTGCACCAGACAGCAGGGTTACTCGCTCAGCTGCCGTTCTTGCAGGTTTCCACTCGGTTTGCCCGATTATGTAAGAGACAGGTACAACATCAATCATTCCCTTAAGAGCCTGCTGCATGAGGAAAAGATTTCGTCCTTCCTGAAATCCTAGTCCAACTCCCTCTGTATTCAATGCTGGCGTAGATAGTTTGTAATCCTTGGCAAACCTCCCTATTGCTTGGAATAAATCAAAGTCCAGCAGTGTTTGAACGGCTCTTTTCACTGTCGTTTCGAATTGAAACAGCTTTGACGCAAGTTCCACTTTCAAATGGTGTTCACGAGCCCGCATTGCTCGTCGGAGATTATTTTGTAGACTACGAATTTTCTCCTGTTTTGCTTGAATTGGTAGAGCTATTGATTCCGAGAACACGCCATCAATCCATTCTAATTCTCCGCGTTTTAGTTGAAGTAGATTCGAGAGGCGATCCTCTGATTCCTGTAATGCCTTAATTAAAATGTCGAATACCTTCGGAGGTAAATATTGGCGCAGCTGTGTAGGGTCAATTGTCTCGGTAGTAGAGGCCTCTAAAATGCTTATTATCTGATCGCCCTCGATGACAACTTGGCTACTTGAGAACTCTTTTCGTATTCTATCATTCGCCCACACTTCTGTTTCGCTTACCATCATTTCGAATTTACGTGTGGCCTGCCTAAGGCGATCATAATCTTGATCTTTACCCTCTGCAATGTCTCCTGTGTTAGTAATCTTTTGGATTATTTCCACTAGTTTCCGCAGTTCCGATAGATCAATTTGATCTAGGAAGTTCTGTAATGCATTTGTTAATGGTAGCTGATTTAGTTCCTCTGCCGCCTCGCAAATTGATAGGATAACATCATGATTCGCAGCATAATATGAAATAATGGTTTCTGGTGAAACGTCAACCGCCTTGAATTCGGATTTAAGAAGCTCAAAATTATCGGCGTGTTCCGAAGCTCCAAGCCCAGCTCGTTTTAGTGCCCCAAGCACAAAGTCGTAGTTTGTGAGATAGTCCTCTATTTGCTCACCGGGTTGTAGACGAATCAGGCGTGAAGTCTTATCTGCTCCAAATTCTTTTAGCCTCCTCAGACTTTCTTCATTGTCTACAAGAATTGCGCGCCAAGTGACCAACGTTGGAGCTGATGAACTACGCAGAGGTCTTGCTTTGGAGAGGGAAACACCTAATTTTGATAGCTGTTCTTGCTGACATCTATTGACTAATTCTGCTGCTTGGCGAAACCATTCTAGTCGCCGTCTTATATCATCAATTTTGGAGGAAGGAAGAGGATAATACAGAGACAGCTTGTCTTTTGCAAAGGAGCTGTTTGCATAAGATTGGATTATTTCGATAATCTGGTGATAGAGGTGCTTAATATCGTCTGTTTTTAGCACCTCATAGGGACTAATTCCCTCGCGAATCTTGTATGCCTCTTGTATGATTGATAATGCTGTCCTGCTCCCCACGCCTGGTATACTAGCCAGAGTTGCTGCTTGGGCATTTCTTATAGCTTCAAGAGCGGCTCCCTCTGAGCCAAATACTTTGATGACTTTACTAGCAAGCTTTGCCCCTACGCCAGGGATTTGATCAATACTTTCAATCTCAGGCAATCAGTGTCATCCCACAGTTTTGGCAGAATAACCAAACGCCATATTTAACCTCTTCTAGTTAATTTGTACGGACAGAATGTCTTAAAAGGTCTTGATGAACGGGTGTGCTCAACTTCAGTGACCATTTGGTGGACAAGCAGTATGCTATTTCTTGTGTTGTTATTTGCATTAAGCGGTCTTCTCGTAACTTTTACTTTCACCTTTGTTGTTATGCCCAAAGTTATACATTTCATGCGAAGCCGTAACATAGTTGGTATTGATGTGCACAAACTGGAAAAACCAACTATAGCTGAAATGGGAGGCGTTGGTCTCCTCATCGGTGTAACCGCTGGCTGTATTTTTCTTTTTTGGGGGTTCGGATTTCTTATTTCTGGCGTTTTTGACTACCGTATATTGGTTTTCCTTCTAGTTGTTCTGCTAGCAGGAGCAGTCGGAGTATACGATGATCTAAAGACGTTGGGACCAAAGATAAAACCGATACTAACAGCAGCTGCTAGTTTACCGATTCTCCTATCAGGTTGGCTTATTGTTATCCTCAATATCCCTCTCGCTCCCAGCTTTTGGCCTTATCCTAATCTACCCTTTGTTGGTCCGACTCAGCTGACGATTGTTTATCAGCTCATAATACCTTTTGCTGTTGCAGTACCTGCAAACGCAGTGAATATGTTGGATGTTTTTAACGGCGTGATGCCCATCACTACAATTCTTGCGTTTGTTGCGATGTTCATTGTATCCTTAATATTACTGGCATTTGGTATCCCCGGAGCAGAGCTAGGGTTATTAATTTCTTGTGTAATGCTTGGTGCCTTACTTGCGTATTTCTACTTCAACAGATACCCAGCACGTGTCTTCGCTGGTGATACGGGTTCTCTCTTAGTTGGCGCTGCAATTGGTGCTTTAGCAGTTATTGGACGCTTAGAAATTGTTGCGATTGTTGCACTCCTTCCAGCGATTATGAATGCCTTTTACAGTCTAGTTAGCGTTAGAGGTCTTTTGGAGCGTAGACAGATGAAGGGACGACCTACGATATTTCAGGAAGACGGAACACTGGCAGCCTCGCTAGACCGGGGCGCTCCAATGACCTTAACGAGATTGGTATTAGCTAGAGGACCCTTGACAGAACAGAAAATTACGCTCTCCCTTTCAATACTATCGTTAACGAGCAGCATCCTCGCAGTGATAACTATCCTGCTTATTCCCTTTGGCGCTCTTGGTTTCATTGTTACTTTGCCGTTTTCATTTCTAATTCTGATAC
>JABXGV010000266.1 GCA_016550485.1 archaeon | reverse complement strand
TTGCCACGGAAATTCGGGCAGTGATAGCCTCCTCTCTTGAGAAACTAGGCGTTCGAGTTGAAATGTCGCATCATGAATGTGGTCCAAGTCAACATGAAATCGATATTGAATATGGACCCGCTCTTCGAATCGCAGATAGTATTTTGGTTTCAAAACAAGCAATCAAGACGGTGGCTAGCAGCAAGGAACTGCATGCTACATTTATGCCCAAACCAAAGTTTGGCGTTGCAGGCAGTGGAATGCATGTTCACCAATCCCTTTTCAACAAAAAAGATGCCAATCTGTTTTATGATAAGGACGACAACTATCATCTCTCAGAGCTAGCCTACATGTTCATGGCGGGGCAACTCAAATATATCCGGGAGATGGTCGCAATTCTCAATCCCACTGTGAATAGCTACAAACGCCTTGTGCGAGGCTTTGAAGCGCCGGTCTATGTGTGTTGGGCACAACGCAACCGCTCAGCACTTATTCGTGTGCCCAAATACAGTAAGGGGCGAGAAAAGGCTACAAGACTTGAGTTACGGTGTCCTGACCCCTCAACTAACCCCTATCTTGCTTTTGCGGTTATGTTGGCAGCTGGCCTGCAGGGCATTAAGGAGAAACTAACTCCACCAAAACCGGTCGAAGAAGATGTATTCGAGTTTGATGATAGTAAACTAGCACGATTCTACATTAAGACTCTCCCATCCGACCTGGGCGAAGCCCTACAAGAACTGGAGAAAAGCAAATTCATGAAGGAAACATTAGGCAATCATGTCTTCACAAAATACCTTGAGCTAAAGAGGGCAGAGTGGAGGGCTTTCCAGCGAAGCATAACCGATTGGGAGCGAAACCGTTACATGGACCTGTAGGGCCAATTCAGGGTTCCAAGCCATTTGATGAAAGCATCTAGGTTAATGCTTCAAGGATTGGCACGAGCTTTTGATATCGGGGGTCTTCTTGGACCATTTTGGACACCCTACTTTCAAGTGATAGCTCTTGAGCTCGACGGAGCTGTTGAGTTGCAGCTTCCTCTTGACCAAGCTCTATGAGGGCCCAGGCATAATTGACATAGATTGTCGGAGGTGCTTCAGGCATAGCCGCCGCACGAGCGTAACACTCCTTACCTTTTTCCCAGCGACCTAAAAGGAGGTACAGAAACCCTAGGTTGTTTAAGTGTTGAATGTTGTCTGGCTCAAGTTCTGTTGCTCTCATAGCAGGTCCAATTGCCCGTTCAAAGTGACCACTTTCCTTGTAGATGTTCGCGAGAATAGCCCACGCTTCAGCGCTGCTACTATCTTGCCCTAAGAGCTCTCGGGTCAGTTGTTCAGCTCGGTCAATATCTCCACAAGATAGAGCTGCTAATGCTCTGTGGAAAAGATCGCTAGCAGGTGTCATTCCGCTATTGTCACCATCTGAAGATATAGCAATACTCTCCTAGTGTCTTAAAAGACCTTCTAGTTACAATATCACCTGTTCCGCCAGTATAAAATTACTTGTGTTACGCCTTAAATGGAAATCCAACCAACATTTCTAGGAGGCTAGGACTCAACTTCCTCTTCGATAGCCCGGATTTGTTGTTGTAATAGCGCCTCTCGTTCCTGATCAATGCGTCGTATCCTCTTTTCGAGCTCTCGCTTCACTAGTGAGCCCGTGAGGAGATAGGCTAGCCCAGCCATGATGCCTGTTCCACCAGCAACGAAGAGGGTTAGGAAGCCGAACATCCTGACTCCCATCGCTACTTGGTAGAGGCCCAGGTTTTCCTGAAATACACTAACTAAAATTAGAGCTACACCAATTACCAAGATGATAATGAATAATACCACGAAGTCTCGTGCGTGTGGCCCTTCATCCTCATCATAAGAGTCGCTATCTGGTATGCGCCGAGGACGACGAACATACTGAACTGACACATTCACTTCATGCCACACCAGTTGAAGGCGATTACTCTGCCCTGAATTCTAGGGAAATATATCTCTTTGCCTATCTGCAATCAATTCGGTGTCTCAAATCTGTGGCGTCCAATGGGATTCTACTGAGGTTCGCTTCTTCGTTAAACGCGTGGGCATGATGTCCCATGAGGTTGGGGTGTTCATATAGGACGATGTGTCTAACTAGGGGTTTACCACTTGCGTATTTCATGCTTTCTGAGTAATCTACCTGCCTAGATAATCACTTTGCTATTCTCTGAATGGATTTATCATAAAAGGTGTTAGGGATGGCGAAAACACCCACCATGTACCTAGGTTCTATGACGTGGTCCTAAATAGAAAGTTTTCCTTCCATGATGACTACTGTTGGTCCGATGCTAACGATGGCGTTACTCAATGAATTCTGGTAACTAAAGGTGCTCTTGTTCTTCCCGCCGAGGTAGGTGTTGTCACCAAGACCCAGTGTGACTACGCCTTGGATGAGCTCATCAGTGGAGTGACCAAATTTCTCTTTGATTCTTGGATTAATGCCAAATGTTATACTACCAAGTCGATCCTTTGCTCCTTTAGCTGCGCGAAATGCACGGGTAAAAGTAGCTTCATTGCTAAGAGCACGGTATTTCTC
>JABXGV010000265.1 GCA_016550485.1 archaeon | reverse complement strand
GGATAACTATCTGTTCGTGGATGATGGATTGAAGGCTACCTTTCACGTCGGTCGATAGTTCGTTTGTGAACATCTCAACTGCCGTAATCAGTCCACTCATCAAGACTGAATCTAACTTAAACCGGTCTTCTTCTAGCTGGGAAAAAACAGGCACTGAATGGCGCCGCGAAATCACGAGACAACCCAAGATTTTCACCTTACTCCGTGATCTACTAGGCGCTTGAGCATGGAAAAGCCTGCGAATACCACCGAGAATCCGGTGAAAGATCCCCTCTCGTACCTTCTCTGTTGGTGCTCGCTGCTTGACTTCCTGAAGGTAATACTTGAAATCCTTCGTCAAGGGGAGATTACCTTGTTGGCTTCGTGCGAGCCCTTCTTCGAGAAGTTCTCTTGCTATGTCAAATCGCTCCTCCAAGATGTCGATTATCCCTCGCAGGAGCCTAATTTCTATTGCCATCGCCTCTAGGTTTGCTTCGTTGCAGAGCGCTTCAGCTAGTTGCAATTCTTCAAGTGCACGGTCCAATAGTTCAGTATTCTCTGTAAGCCTATACCGGTCCGTTAGGATTTTGGCAAGACTGACGCGGCTTCGAACACAATCTCTTGTTAGTCTTAGGCTGTCGGCAAGGTATAATGCATCTGAGAAGGCCTTCTCTGCATCACCCAAGTTCCCTCGTTTCTCCTCTAATAAGCCCTTGCAGTGGTAGTACTGGATCATCTCGAAGTCTGAGCTTCTCGATTTGGCTCCTGTGTGAACCTCTTCAACGTATTTCACTGCCTTGTCTACTTGCCCTAAGTCAATATAGACGTGTGCTAGAAGAGCAGGATAGAAAGCTGCGATTGTGTCCTCTTTAGGTAGGAGCTCATATGCCCTTTCAGCGTTTTCTAGTGCCTTGTCGAGTTTACCCATGTACAAGTAAAGCTCTCCTAGAGAGTGTAATATTTCATGGATTACCGCGCCCGTCTTTTCCCTTACCTCAAGAGCCTCTAGAAGATATTTCTCCGCTTCTTCGTATCTGCCAGTGAACATCAAAACGTATCCAGTGTTGTTTAGTGAAGCTGACTTGCCAATATAATCCCTTATCTCCTCTAAGATTGGGAGCATAAGCTTAAAGCACTCAATACTCTCTTCCCACCGCCCAAGCGGGCTGTAGGAGACTCCCAAGGCATTCAGCGCAACGGCTTCAGCAAATATGTCCTGTTGTCTACGAGCTAGTATCACCAATGCTTTTCCTTCTCGAATCCCTCTTGCGAATTGTCCTAAATTGCGTAACGCCCAACACACAAGGAAAATACCTCGTTTTGCTATGTTCACTAATTTGTCGCCTCCCTCCCTCTGTGCGAATTTTAGCATGTCATCATATAGGCTAAGCATTTCCTCGAAACGACCAAAGTATCGATATCTGTTCATCTGCAGAAATGTCGTATAGATATAGATGTGGGGACTCCCAATCTCCAATGCATGGGCCTTGATTTCGTTCACTTTCCTGATATACCGGTCGGGCCCTACTCTTCCATTGAAATAGTCATCTGTAAATATAAGCGCTGATGGAAACTGGTTTTGGTACTGTTCTCCCAATTCGTAGAGAAGGTTGAATCGCTTGCCAAACCACAAGATTGTCATGGCGGTGCAGAATGCTGTCTCATCCTCCAGATCCCCAGTTCGGATGAAGTCCGCTATATCATCGAGGAACTTGGCAGGTTTCTCTCTGTTATCCTTGAAGATCTGGAGTATCCGTTTATTCTCAGGTGACCCAGCAGAGCTAACATAGTGTGCAATCTGGTACTTCATCTTGTATTCCCCAAACTACAGCAGTCTCCCTAGCTGCCTTCCCTCGTGTCTTAAAATCCTTACCAATGCGGCTAATATCTTTGTTACTGAGTGGGTCTTCGCGAATCTTTTTGTATGGTTTCTGCGTTGTTCCTGCGGTTATCTCCATTGCCTGAATACCACTGGAAATATACGAACCCAATCTTCGACGCTCATACCCATTCGTGGGACGGATTCATGGAAGAAATGGTTGCAGTTGATGAAGCGCTGGGAGTAAAGGAACAACTTCTAATCATTCATCAGAAGGAGGTTCGTGACGCTGTCGCTGAGAGGTTTCCGGGTCGCTTCGTCTTTGCGAAGTACTTGTCTATGCGGAGCCTGTTCGCGTATAGGATTGAGGAGGTGGTCCAGGAAATTGAGGAGATGGAAAGCGATGGATTCTCCATGGCCAAGATGTGGTTTGCACCTCGAGCACGTGACTTCGTAGGTGGTAAGGCTGAACCAATCAATCTCAGAAACCCACGACTCAAACCGGTCTTCGAAAAACTCGAGGAGCAAGGGCATCCACTGTTAATCCACGTAGGGGATCCTGATACATTCTTCGCGACAACCTACAGTAATACATCTGTTTATGGGACCAAAGAGGACCACTTGGACCAGCTAGAGTACCTGATTAGAGACTATCCCAAATTGAGATTTCAACTCGCTCATTTTGGGGCTCAGCCTGAGATTCATCGGCTCCCCCGCCTTGCTTCTTGGTTTGACAAATACCCGAATTTTGTTGTTGATACCGCTTCCTCGCGATGGATGGCACGTGAGCTAAGCAAAGACCCTAAGCGTGCACGAGACTTTCTAATAAAGTATTCAAAGCGTATCCTCTTTGGAACCGATGGAGTTTTCAGGAAATCAGCCAAGCCAGTTTCAAGAGACAGTACAGGAGAGGTGGTTGAGGCTAGGTCTCCTTACTATGTGAGGGTGCTTGCCCAGAGAATACTATGGGAGACCGACAAACGAGATATTCCACTCCCCTTCCCTGATGCTGACACAGAGGCAATTGGTGGAACGTTCATCAATGGCCTAGACCTTCCCATATCCGCTCTGAAAGATCTCTACTGGGATAACGCACACCGATTATATGGCTCGATGGTTGCCTGAGAGCTGCACTCGTAGTTCTGGACCTGTTCATCCGCTTTTCCTTTTTCTAATCAGAGCAATACTCGTTACAACTACAGGAACACACACAAAAGCTACCCCCAGTACAAGAACAATCGCCTCAATCTCAGGGGCAGGCGGAGTTGTCGACGAATCAAAGAGATCTGTTATTCTAATGGTCTTTACAAGGATATAGTACAACTCTGGCCTTGTAGTGACCCCTGGCGCTCCTGGGACCACCTGCGCTAGCTCCTCATAGAGGTTGAGCATCACCATTTCGTCAAATCCCCTCCGTTCAGGTTCCCAGAGGTAAATCGTTCGCGTGACAAGATTGAAGACGTTGCTGTATTTCGTCGCAGAGAACCCCTCGACATGCACTGCCTCGAGAACATCACGGCACGCTTCCATGGTCAGGTCCTCCTCCTGTGTGATATCATCAAGCATGTATGTCGCGGTTTCATAGCGCCAACAGGGATAATGCCCATTAGCATAGTTGGCTAGATTGAAGTTTGTGGAAACGAGATAGTTCGAGGTTCCTATTCGCGTAAAAGCAAATTCACCGTCTGTGCCAACACTAACTACAACCGCGTCCCCTGTGGCATCTGCAAACGGCAGTTGACAAGACCAGGAATCTCCAAGATAATGGGTCTGAAACCACGTAATGACCTCTTCAACGGTCCTGCATTCCCAGAGCACAGTGGATAGGAGATATCCATAATAGTAGTCTCGCTCGGGATGAGGGTTCATCGGCACCGTTGGAAGACCATTCCCATCAACGCAGAGCCCATGAATATTAATCCCCCCTTGGGGATAGCCGTCTACGCTATTGTCATTACTATCAAATCCAAAAAAGGCCGCACCAAATATTTCTGAGGTACCCTCCGGAGTTGTAATTTCTTGACTTGGAACTAACCATAAATACGTGCCATCCAGAAAATAATCCTCATTGTTTCCGAAGAACACCCTGTCACCAATAGCTGCAGTGAAGATAGTACAAGACTCAGTTATAGGCGACGCCCTAATGGTGCTTGTTCCGGCTCTCCCGTCTTGGCTTGGGTGATTACTTGTGTTCCAAGAGAGGGGCTGTCCACCTACCGTTGAAACAGCTGCAGGTGAAGAAAACAAGACTCCTGCGAAAATAACCACACTCAGAAGAATGATACTACTTTGAAGGTGTTTAGAATCCTTCATTTGGAATCTTGAAGAAGAACGTTGTCCACATTAATATTCATTCTCCAAGGGGCAACAGATGCCCCGCTTCTTTCAGTTCAGAATTTGAATATTAATTCAAGTAATAAAATCGCTAGTTCAAGGATAGATTGGCAGGATAGTGAGGTTATGAGTAATATCAGGCTCTTACAAGATTTACATTCAGAAGTCACCAGTGAGCTTGTACAGATTGCCAAAACAGAGCCTCCATCACGACTTGAGTGGTTTAAACAACAGCACCAGCGGCCTGGATTGAGCTCCTACGGAATCCGCATTCCAAAGGTCAGAAAATTAATCAAACGGTATACACCTCGGTTCAAACAATTGAGCCTTAAGGACAAACTAAACCTTGCCATGCTGTTCTTCAAATCCGGTGTGTTTGATCAAGCAACCATCGGAGATGCACTCATAGAACTCGGGCTTCCCGAATTCAGCCCCCATCACTTTCCTTCATTAGACGAAACAGTGGAGCACTTCAATAATTGGGCTTCGGTTGATTGGCTCTCCCTTCGTGTCATGCAGCCGCTACTACTCGAATATACTGATGAAACCCTGACTCTACTAAGAAAGTGGAATACCTCAAAGAACCTGTGGAAACGCAGGGCGAGCGTTGTTTCCTTTGTCCGGAAGATAGGGGCGAGTGGCAAGTTCATTGACATCGTGCTCGGGTTCTGCGATAATCTCATCTGGGACGAAGAAGAACTCGTGCAAAAGGGGGTAGGCTGGGCGCTCAAAGACAACATACTGGGCGCAAGAGAGCGAGTGCTAGATTATATCCGGGCTCTGAGACGGAAGGGCGTCTCCTCCGTGATAACACTCTATGCGATTAGAGAATTGAAAGGCAAAGAACGTGCCTCAGTACTAGACATAAAACCTCTGTGAAATGAGCTGCGCTTAGTCCCAGCCGGGACGGCGAGGCCCCGAATAGTAGATGCGGATCATACAAGCCCCTATCACGATAACACACCCGCCTCCATACCAGAATACTACGTTCAGCCAATGCCCCAACAAGAACAAGACTCCACCAAGAATCATCATAATGATTCCTACAAGTATCAGCCGATACCCCCACCATAATACTGTCAACCAATACTTCTTCCGCATCTACCTTTGCTCCACCGGTTAACATCTTTTAGCTCCAGAAATTGAACCACATCTGGATGAGGAGGGCTGCTACAACGATGAATGCGGCACCTATGGTGTAGAAGAGTACGGTGGCCAGCCGCTCTGAGGGATACACGATGATGATAACAGAAAATATCATCAACAGGAGAAGATACCAATTAATCACGGTCCCCTGATAACCCGCAAAGAAATAAGATATCGCAAAGACGACCAGAGAAAACAGGGCCGCGGCGCGTTTCCCAAAAACCACCGCAAAGGTCTTGTCGCCCACCTCTTTATCCGCTGAATAATCGGTTACCGTGCTAAAGGAGTGTATGCCCATCACGGCGATGGTAATCAGGTACAGTTGTACGGGCGCATTGAAGGGAATCGTGCCGTAGCTTACACCAATGACGATTGGTGCAAGATAATAGATGACACCATTCGAGATAGAGTCCAGAGGAGGGCGTTCTTTCAGTCTCAGGGGCGGTGCAGAATACTGGTACGAAAAGAACAGCAGCAGCCCCATACCAAAGATATTCATAAGGTTGAGCGTAATCAGAGAGCTCGCAAGCAGGATTACACCAACAACGATAGCGACCTTCTTTACTAAGGAATGATGACTTGGCTCGAGCCGGATTCCAACAAGATGCTGCTTGCGAGGGTTAATCTGATCCGACGCGAAATCATAGATGTCATTAATCCCATACAGGAACATACAATAAGGGACAGACAGCATAACCAACTGGAAGAGGGAAACCGGGGTAAGCACTCCCCGATAGCAGGCGAACCCCAACAAGAACACCAACGGAGCAAAGAGCCACGAAACAGGCCGACTCATCTTCAGCAGGAGAACGATTCGCATCGCAACGGGGACTACCCCCTTACCACCTAAATGCTTTCTTCTCCAGTGCACTCTTTCTAGAAGACAGCTAAGCAACTATGTGTTGGGTTTTGAGTAGCACCACAATCGCTGGGTCAGGTCCTTCATTATCCTTGAAATATCACAGAATTAACGGGCTCTTCGCTTTCTAAGAAATAAAACCGAAACAGTCACTATCACGGAAGTCGCTACTACGCCAACGACTAATCCTCCGAGTAACATCACATCATTTGGGTTTTCGCTGTTTTCACTGGGTAATTCAAAGAGTTCCGCAATACTGGTTACCTTCGTAAGCGCCCCGTGAAGGTCATCAACATTTGAAACTCCGGCTGCTCCTGGGACGACTTGAGCTAATTCAGTGTGGAGGTCAAGAGTAACTACTTCCTCGAAATTGCTGAGCTGATAGATATACATCGCCTGTGTGACAGGGTTAAAGATATTACTCCACTTCGTGCCGTACGTCCCGGTTTGGTGCACCGCATCGAGAATATCGCGAAACGCTTCAACAGTAAGATCCGCTTCTTGTGTAATATCTTCTAACATATCCGTTGCTGTTTGGTAGCGCCAGCAAGGATATTCATATGCATTACTTGGGTCTGCTACATTGAAGTTGGTTGAGACAATGAAGTCTGCAGTTCCTTTCCGAGTAAACACAAATTCTTGGTCTACGACGCTAACTACGACCGCTTCACCCGCAGCATCTGCGGCATGAAGCTGGCCTGCCCAAGTGCTCCAAGTATTATGTAAATATAACCATGTAATAACCTCATCGACTGTGCGGCATTCCCATAATATCTGAGCTAGGAAGGGACCAAATATTGGCTCTCCCTCAGGGTTTGGATTTAACGGGACTTCTGGAAGACCATTGCCGTCTAGGCAGAGCCCATGAACATTGATTCCACCTTGTGGGTATCCATCAAAGTCGTCTCCGTTGTTGTCAAACAGCAAAAACGCGCAACCATAGATTTCTCGTGGTCCTAAAGGCGTAACAATCTCTTGACTAGGGGCCAACCAGAAGTACGTACCATGTAAGTAATAATCCTCATTGTTCCCAAAGAGCACTGTATCGCCAAGTGCGGCGGTGAAAATCGTGCAGGACGAAGGAATATGAAACCCTTCAGGATACCTGAAGGGTCTTTCTGAGCTAGGTATTACTCTGGCGTTTGATTGAAATACATAGCACATTGAAATGAGTAAGCCAAACGCAATAATGGCTGCAGCAATTGACTGCCATTTATATGCTCGTGAATTCAACCTTGTCATAATGTCCGCCAATCATTCGGTTAACACATTCTGTCTCAAAAAGCCTCTGAAATAGTACGATTTGGAAGAATAGTCCAACTGATGAAAAAACAACCAAAATCCTAACAGGTATGTTGGGATTGAGGTCCATCGTAGGCGATAATTATGGACGCGATTTACAAAGGCATCCTAGAAACTCTTTATCATAATTGCAGAACCTCTTATGAGACACTCTCCAAACGATTACAAGTTTCTGCAACCGCTATTCAGCGGAGGGTATCCCGATTACTCGAAAAGGGCGTAATTGAGCGATTCCTCGTTAGCCTAAGTTTTGCTTCAGCAGAGACCAATCCCTTTCTCGGAGTTATTGGTTCAAATCGCTCTTTAGATGATAATACTTTCATAGAACAGATCGGGACTCATCCCATGGTGGATTTGGTGCGGTTTGACTCTTATGGGTATTCAGTAGTGCAGGGCGAATATTCCCGTACGAGGCAGCTTTCGGAGATGCGCAGTTTTCTCCAGAAACTCCAGGGTGTAGACTCGGTTGAACTTCATCCATATCCTATTCCGAATCGCGGGCGAAAGGTACAGCTATCAGTCTTTGAACGCGGTGTCCTCCGACCCCTACTTGACAATCCCCGTACGCCAATCCAAGAAATCGCTAAGATTATCAAGAGCACATCAAAGAGAGTAAGTCGGACAATTCAAAAACTCATTAGAGGTGAAGGAGTGAAATTCACTGCACTCTACAACTTAAGTGCAGCTGACAGTACCTATATCGTACTAAGACTGAAGTGGGCTGGGAACATTATCGCCCCTGAAGAAATCATCAACCAAACCCAGCAACTCTTCCCATTAGAATTCTGGGATGCCACTTATTCCGCTATCCAAAACCTAATGTGGATCGAATTTAACGTTGGGCACCCTCGAGTGGCAGAAGACATCGCTAAATCGCTACGCGAGGTAAGTGGGATAACAATTGTCGCCACAATTATTCCCTATCCAGGAAAACGGTTCATGGGGATTCGCGAAGCTAAATTACGCGAGATAGTAATGAAACCTAGTATTTGATTTTTCCTTTGTAGAACCAAATTTAGCAGATTTCGGTTCTAAACCAGTTCACCTAAAAGATGCTATCTGTCACTCTTAGCTATCTCGATTAAAGAGAAAAAGAGAGAAGCCGAGTGCAGGCACAAGCCCACACTCGTAAATCGTATATGCTAACTGCTTATTGTCGATCGTAGGGTACGTACTGCTTGCCCAGCAGCTCACGGGCGATGATGAGGCGCATGATGTTCATACCGCCCTCTGCACCGATACTGTAGCTCCGGACACCACGAATCCCAAGGTCCAAAGGACATTCTTTAGTGTACGCGAAAGCCCCGTGCCAGTCGGCGACTTCGTTGAGGATGGCGAAGGCGTCGATGGGGCCGCGGAGCTTGGCCATAGCGCACCAGAGGGCAGCGTCGAGGTGGTTGTACTTGGTGTTGCCCGCGTTTACTTGGTCCAGAAGCCAAGCAGCCTTCTGTACGACGAGTCGGTCGCCTTCAAGACGGCTATACCAGTCAGCTAACGGGAAGGTGATTCCCTCATAGCGGGCTAGTTCTTTACCGAAGGATTTGCGCTGCTTTATGTACTCCTTCCCTATCTCAAGCCCCCCTAAGGCGCTGCCGATGCAAGTGGCACCGATAATTACACGAGCGGCAGAGAAGCCCTCCATCGAGTAGATGAAGCCGCGGGTCGGGTCGCCGATAATCCAGTGCTTCGGGATTTCAACGTTATCCAGTGCGAAGCCACCAGTACTAATGGCCATGCGCCCCCAGTCCTCAAATAGGGTTGGGGTGAGTCCGGGGATGCCCTTTTCGACGGGGCAGATGAAGGCGGTGATTCCCTTGTACTTGGGTTTAGCGGCTTTGTTCATGTAGGCGGTGGTGAAGTATCGACCTTTCATCACAGTCATGGATTCGTTAACGCCACTGATGTAGACCTTCTCCCCGTTTACGACATACTTGTCGCCTTTGGGTTTGATGGTAGTTCGAGTGTTGCCGACGATGTCGCTGCCACCTGCAGGTTCGGTAGTGGCGATGCCGAAGAAGTATTCTCCCTTGCAGACCTTCGGGAGGATTTCTTGCTTCGCTTCTTCCGTGCCATGGCGGGCAAAGACCCAAGCCCAGCTCGCTTCTACTAGAAAGAAGACAGGAATCGCAATACTCAGATCGGCTCGGGCAAGCTCCTCTGCAGCGATACAGGCAAGGGTGAAGTTGCCGCCGGGACCACCGTACTTTTCGGGGATCGTGATTCCAAGGAGACCAAGATCCGCCATCTTTTTGATAAGGCCCTCGCGGAATTTGCCAGTCTCGTCCATCTCGCGCACGTACGGACGAATCTCCTTTTGGGCGAATTCGCGGACCGTTTCTCTGAACATTTCCTCTTCAGGTGTAAACTCAAAGTCCATTAAATCAACCTCAAGATAATCCTGATAGACAGGGCGACTTCACTTATTGGGATTATTAAAGGCTTTGTGCTGTTGCACCCTAATGTAAATCCCTCCTCACAAGGGGGTCTGTTTGTTTGGGAAAAACGTTAAATGAAACTTAGAATGAAGCTCGGCGGGGTTTTATTCTTGTCCGAAAAAGAAGAGAAACCAAGAGAATATGGCACGGACTGGGTGGAGCCACCCGACCTAATCACCATCGGAGGAAAATGGGTCTACGCTGTTGGTCTGGTAAAAGATCGCTATTCAGACTCCCTTCGTCTCCGCATCGCCAAAGGCAAGGTGAAAGGATACACGAAAAGATCCGAAGAAGGGGTTCTTGAAGCCTTTCCCGAAGACCCCTTAGACCCAGTAACCCAGCCCAACCGCCTTAACATCAAAACAGTCCAAGAGTGGCAAGACATTCTCAAAGTCGTCGAGAAATGGCTCCCTAAGATACCGGGAAGCCGCCCAACACCTCAACCACGTACTAAAGAATCCGACGAACCAGCACCCCCTCCTTAATCTGTCATAGCACCTTCAGGGTTCACCAGCGGCGATAAATAGGACTCATCTGCCGCTCTACGGAGTTGATGGCTGTCCTGCTGAGGCGAGTTGATACAACTATCAGATATGCGACTGCCAAGATGATGAATAGAATCGCAAAATAGTAGAAGCTCAATCCTGCTGGTACGCAAAGCATAGAAAACCGGACGGAACACAAATCTCCTCCAGCTATGTCTGGTGTACTTATCACAATGACACAAAAATGCGGAACGGAACCTGCTCGAATGGCAACTGGGAATAGGCACTAGTACAAAGCCAAAAAGACCCCTTACTCGTTAATCTTGAAGCTATTTAAGCGCCCTAGCAATAAGCAAATCTAGAGGTTCTCAGATGACCTTCGTTCAGAGATTAGACACTTTTCCACGGAAAAGCATAGTTATAGGCGCTGTATTATTTGCGCTAATCAGCTTCTTACTACTGGTCTTCCTCTTTCAATCCGTCGAGGCAGCCGTAGCTCCTACTGGATACGGAATTCTCGATCTCGAGTTTGCCTGGACCGCCTCACAGGCTACCATAATCCTTGCAGCGTGGGGACCGTTATTCATACCACTGGAAATCCAAGGCGTCTACCTAGACTTTGCATTCATCCCCAGCTATGTCACCCTCGTCGCCGGGCTCATCCTGCTCCTCACCAGACGGTTCACTGGATGTGCCAAAACACTAGGCTTCGGATGTGTTCTCGCCACTCCCATTGCGGGGCTCCTCGATGTTGTGGAAAACCTCAACTTGCTCACCATGATGTCAGCACCGACCACAATCGCAGAAAGCATACCCTTCACTGCCTCCCTGTGTGCAACCATCAAGTTCGCCCTCTTAATAGCCACTATTAGCTACTTCCTCCTAGGTTTACTAATGGCAGCCCTTTCCAAATTGCTACCAAGAAAGCCCTGACTCAAGAAGAAGGGCCAAGAAGAGAAGGCGCGGGTTGGGTACACCGCCAAAAATTTAGGAAAGAGGGAAGGAGGGAATTTCCCCGCAAGGAATATTTTTCCGTAGCCTTAGGGAGGGAAGATCGGCGATGTCTCCAACCCACGTACGGTTCTTCAAAATCCTATTATAAACTTGACGGAATACCTAAGGCGTTAATTTTAGGTTTCAAGGATTTCACAAGGGAAAAATAGTGTGGGGCAGGAGCCGCATTGAACCCGTGGGCTTCCGGCTCCCGCTACACCTTTACAGTGTTAACTACTACTTTTGTGCCTTAACGCGCTTAATTTCTTTGACTAGTTCGGGAACTACCCGAAACAAATCGCCTACAATTCCGAAGTCACTTATTGTGAATATTGGGGCTTCGGGGTCGCTGTTGATGGCGATGATGATTTCTGCACTGCCGGCTACTCCTACTAGGTGCTGGATGGCCCCGGATATTCCGCAGGCAATGTAGAGGCGGGGCGAGATTGTTCTACCGGATTGCCCAACCTGTTGGTGGTGTTCCATCCAGCCTGCGTCGACAATGGGTCGCGAGCCACCTAGAGCAGCGTTGAGTTCCTTGGCTAATTCAGCGACGGTAGGGATGTTTTCGGGAGCCTTGATGCCTCGTCCGCAGGATACTACCATCTCCGCTTCCTCTACCTTGAGTTCGCCCTCTGCGCCGGTTTTAATGGTCTCGAGGATTTTCGTGCGAACGGCGGCGGGGTTCACCTTGATATCGACCGTGCGCACGTCTGCCTTATGGCTTGGGTTGGGTTCAGGCGGTTTGAAGACGTTCGGGCGAACGGTAGCCATTTGAGGTCGCGTGTAGGGGCTCAGAATGGACGCCATGATGTTGCCCCCGAAGGCGGGGCGGGTCTGCACTAGCTGGCGTTTGTCGTCAATGCTGAGCCCAGTGCAGTCAGCAGTGAGTCCGAGCCGAAGCCGTGCGGCGATTCGAGGGCCAAGGTCCCGGCCGTTAGCCGTAGCCCCAATGAGTACAACGTTTGGCTTCTCGGTAAGGATGAGAGCAGAAATCACATCCGTGTATGCATCAGTGGTGTACTGAGCAAGCCGCTTCTGGTCGCTAACGTAGATGACGTCCGCGCCATGAGCGGCAAGCGTGTCTGTGAGCCCTGTCACTTCGTGTCCAAGCAGGATTACGCAGAGTGGCTCACCAAGCTGGTCGGCCAGCTCTCGACCCTTACTCAAGAGTTCGAGGGAGACATTCCGAAGCTGCCCCCCTATTTGCTCGGCAATCACCCACACGCCCTTGTACTCCTTAAATTTGGAGGGATCAACACGGCGGCGTTCAATTGAGATAGCGTTTTCAGGGCAGGTCTTCACACATGCACCACAGAGTGTACATGCTTCCGTGGCTTCGGCTTTTTCATCAACTATAACCATGGCGCCAAATGGGCAGACCTTGGTGCAGATTTTACAACCGGTACAACGGTCCTTATCAATTTTCAGCATAATACTTCAGCCTCGCCTCTTTCAAAGTATACCCTTTTTTAGGAGCCATTCAATAAGCTGTTTCGCTGCTCCTGCAGGGTCTTCTGTTCCATCAATTTTGATGCCCCCGGTCCTAGCCTCGGGTGTGAAGATTTCCACAACCTGTGTCGGGGAGCCGGGAAGACCATATTGTTTAGAGTCGCCACCAAGCTCTTCAGCGGTTATGGTTTTAACCTCCTTCTGGCGTGCCTTCATGATAGCCATCAGGCTAGGAAGGCGGGGCTCGTTCAGGCCCTTAATTGCGGTAATCAGGGCTGGAAGCTTGCATTCGACAATCTCGAAGCCATCATCCGTTTCTCGGCGCACCTTGATGCGCTTCTGGTCCTCCGAAATATCCACCTTTATCGCATAGGTGATTTGAGGAATACCCAAGACCTCTGCGATTTCAGGGCCAACCTGCGCGGTATCTCCGTCTATAGCCTGTTTCCCTGCGATAATCAAGTCGTAGGGCTCTAGGGTTTTGATGGCTTGCGCTAGCGTGTAGGCTGTTGCCCAAGTGTCTGCGCCGGCGAAGGGGCGGTCGCAGAGGTGGAGCGCTCGATCGGCACCCATCGCGAGGCACTTGCGAATCGCGTCAAGGGCTTGTGGGGGACCCATTGTGATGACGATGACTTCGCCGCCAAACTTCTCTTTGATTCTGATTGCTTCTTCGACGGCGAATTCGTCGAAGGGGTTCACAATCGAAGGGACGCCTGCGCGTATTAGCGTTTTTGTCTCTGGGTCGATTTTGACCTCAGCGATTTCTGGCACTTGTTTTATTGGGACGATTATCCTCATTGTGTAGCCCCATATTGTGAGTAATGGTATTGGAAGCTGAGCTAAAAGACGAAACCATCAACTTAAAAAGTGTTCTTAACGTTTATCGACATTGAGTGTTTAGAGGATTTGTGCACAGGAATTTGATGAGAGATGAGTGATTCACACACTTCACCTTTAGTTTTAGAAGGATTACGAGAACGTCGGCGGCTCTACACGGGAAATGAAAGCTTCGATAAATACTTTGGAATCATGTC
>JABXGV010000021.1 GCA_016550485.1 archaeon | reverse complement strand
GGGAATCAGTCGCCTAAGCTCAGGTGTCAGAAGACGAGGCACTTTCCCTTGGACAGGATCCTTTCCTAGTTTTTGCAGCATCACTTCAAAGCCGCCAGTTCTTACTGGGATGACCCGAGGAGACGACAGCATCCCGCTCTGTCGCGCCTCTTTATAATATATATTCAAACTTTCAAGATGAGAATCAGCGTGAGAGGTGAACTCTTCAAGGTTACGAGGGATTCGGGTGAATTCGACGAAGAGCTGGTAGCGGGTGATGTCCTTTGTGGCCTCTGGAAATAGAGCGAACTCGATAAAACTTGTGCCCTGTTGTTCACAGGCAAACTCCAATGCTTGGAGTAGCATCTCCTCCCTCGTCATTTCGCCTACAAGATTGACCAACGTTTTCATCCGCGTGATTTCCCCAAACTCGGGCGGATCCAAGGCCACAAAGGTAACAAGGTCACCCAGCGAGTAACGGTAGAAACCCGCGTGGTTAGTTATGAGGATCTTGTAGGGGGTGTTGATTTTCACTTCGCTGAGCGGAATCGGCTCCGCGCCCTCCTCCATCGCTTGGAACTCGAAGAAGGTCCGATCCACGGCTGCGACGATGCCTCCCTCTGGATAAATCTGGCCACCTAATGTTCCCTCAGTTGCTCCATAAGAACTCCAGATTTCTACATCTCCGAGGAGGTCATGGATTACCTGTCGGAACGGTGTGATAGAGATTCCGCTGTTAGCAAATATGGTGAAGTTGGGCCACAGCTCTCTGAGATTAATTACGCCGTTTTTGGTGACTTGCCTAAGCTTAGCCTTCGTTTGATGGTCCAATTCGGGGTCCGTGAGGAGCTTTTCGTAGAATTGGGTGCTAATTTTCCGGAGAAGCGAGACAATAAGGGCAGATATTCCTACGGTCATCCGGATATCCGCGGCAACAGCATAACGCGCTGCGAGGTAAGCCTTCTTCTCCCAGTCGCTTAACGCGTTGACCTCGGGGGGCGGGATAACAAAGCTGCTTTGCAGCCTTCCTAGTCCCTCTATACTTTGTTGCTGCGATGCAAATGATGCGGCAAGTGCACCAGAAACATAAGCCACATCGTAGGAGCCGAACTTCACTCCAATTGAGGGGGCAGCGTACAAATTGATTATTGCGCCATCCATTAGGTTATAGTGGTTGCCGTGTACGATGTAGAAGAGGCCTTTCCTAGCGGATTCGTGTGTAGTCTCTCTTAATCGATATTCGCCTAATGGAAAGTACTTAGGGTCGCCAGTGGTTCCAGAGGTTGCCATAAAATACACGATTCTATCAGGGAAGAGAACGTTCTGCTCACCCTTCATGCACCTAGAGATGTAAGGGTGCATGTTCTCATAGGTGGTGATGGGGACCGTGTTCTGGAATTCCTCGACCGATTTGATGTCAGCGAAGTTGTGTTCCTTCCCATAGACAGTATTCCTACATCTTTTCAGAACCTTCCGTAAACACGCCTCCTGTGCTGCGACTGGATTCTCCAACTTTTTCAGAAAGGGCTCGCACAGCCGCTTATAGGCGATTCTTAAAGCTATTTTTCTGGCGCTCATAGCTTTTCCTCAGGTCGTATTACACAAAAGTGTTTATCAGTTAGGTCGTAAATTTCCACCGGGGAATCATCCGGCTGATTTCAGGGGTTAGGAGACGAGGCACTTTGCCTAACAGGGGGTCTTTCCCAAGCTGGCGTAGTAATGCTTCGAAGCCGCCCGGTCTAACAGGAATAATCCGGGGTGGTGATAAGACGCTGTTCTTTCGGAAGGAGTTGTAATACATGCCTGCACTTCTAAGGTGAGAGTCGACTGCACCTGCGAACTCTTCCAGGTTATCTACTATTTGAGTGAATTCGACGAAGAGCTGGTAGCGGGTGATGTCCTTGGTGATTTCCGGCAACAGCGCAAAGTCAATAAAACTTGTGTCCTGCTGTTCACAGGCATGGTCCAGTGCCCGGAGCAGCATCTCCACTGTCACCCGCTCGCCCACAATGTTCACAAATGTTTTCATCCGCGTGATTTCCCCAAACTCGGGAGGGTCCAAGGAGGCAAAGGTAACAAGGTCTCCTAAGCTATAACGATAGAAGCCTGCGTTGTTAGTGATGAGAATCTGATAAGGGGTGTTGATTTTCACCTCGCTGAGCGGGATTGGCTTTGTGTCTTTCCCGTTTGGCTGGAATTCAAAAAAGGTTCTATCCACTGCAGCGACGATGCCGCCCTCTGGATAAATCTGAGCACCGAGTGTTCCTTCGGTTGCCCCATACACATCCCAGATTTCCACATCTCCAAGTAAGTCCCGAATAATTCGCCGGAATGGAGTGATGGAGATACCGCTAGTACCAAATATGGTGAAGTTGGGCCACAGCTCTCCAAGGTTAATAACACCGTGCTTAGAGACTCGTCGGAGTTTAGCTTTTGTCTCATTGTCCAGTTCAGGATCAGTGATTAGCCGGTCATAAAATTTGGTATGGAGTTTCCGGAAAAGTGATACAATAATGGTGGATATTCCGACAGTTATGCGGACGTCCGCAGCAACAGCATAGCGTGCGGTGAGGTAGATTTTCTTATCCCAGTCGCTCATCGCACGAACCTCATAGGGCGGGATGACACGACTACTCTCTGTGGCTCCTAGACCTCCTGTATTCTGTTGCTGTGACGTGAAAGCTGCCGCAAGTGCACCTGAAACATAGGCTACATCGTAGGGACCAATCTTCTCTCCGGTTGATAAAGAGCCATGTAGGTTTATAGTTGCTCCATCTAACAAATCATAGTGATTGCCATGTACAACATAGAAGATTGCCCTTCTTACGGATTCATGTGTACACACCCGCAGTCGGTATTCGCCTAATGGGTGATATTTGGGGGAACCTGTCGTTCCGGAGGTCGCCATGAAATACACGATTTTATCAGGGAAGAGGATGTTCTGTTCGCCTTTCATGCACCTAGTAATGTATGGATACATTTGCTTGTAGGATGTGACAGGGACTCTATGCTGGAACTCTTCGACCGACTTGATGTCAGTGAAGCCGTGCTCCTTTCCATAAGCAGTATTCTTACATCTTTTCAAAACCTTCCGCAAACACGCTTCCTGTGCTGTCACTGGGTTCTCTAACTTGTCCATAAATGGTTGGCAAAATCTCCTGTAAGCGATTCTGAAGGCTGTTTCCTTAACGCTCATATATCCTTCCATAAGGTC
>JABXGV010000264.1 GCA_016550485.1 archaeon | reverse complement strand
TGTTGGAGCACTTTCGCTTGTTTTATCAAGCGTGCTTCTTCCTGTAACAAAATCGGAAGATCTTTACATCTCTTGCAACCGAGTTTTTCTTGTAAAAAAGGTAGAATGATAGCTGACTTTCGGCGTGAGGACCAATTTAGCATTTTTCGAATAATTTCTTGCTTTGCGTGATTCTCAAAGTGTACTGATGCGGCGAAAAGGGCTACCTCGGCTGCTCGGCAAAGATGAATGAAGCCTTGTGTTTGGCTATCGAGTTCTCTCATTGTTATTGATAATTCATCTGCAAGGGTGAGCGCTTGCTCTGCTAGTTGCAGTGCTAGTTTGGTCCTCCTCAGTTTCACAAGTAGTGTGGTTCCTCCCAGTAGTGCTTCGAACAGTTCGCTTGGTATATCCTGTTCCTCGAATATCTTTGCTGCTAATAGATAGTATTTGCATGCCTTCTCAGTTTCTTCCTTTGCAATCAATAAGGCTAGTTGGTGAAGGATTTTCGCTTGCAGCAATTCATCAATGCTTTGAGGAAGGCTTGCCAAGGCTTTTTCTAGGGCATCTCTTCTCTGTTCTGGTTGGTTTAGGCGTCGATATACATCACTTAATTGATAATAGGTCTTGGCTTTATCGTAATCTGGTTGATTATCATAATCTTTGACTACTTGGGACAGATATTGAACTGCTTCCACGAATCGTTCCTGCTTAGCTAGAGCTGTACCCAGACTTAACGCTATCTCCATCCGTTGTTGCTTTGGTAAAAACTTGTCACGAAATGCCTCTTCTAATACAGTAAGCGCCTCTTCTTGTGGTGCATCAATATCAAGGGATAGCAACGCCAAGCTGGCGGATAACGACGAAGCCACACTGGTTTTCCCTTGTGCCTTAGCCTTCTCTAGTCCTTCTGTTAGAAAGGGGCGGTCTTCTTCAAGGGAATCACTAAGCTGAGACGACTTAAGCAAAATTAAGTATGCTAGTACCTCCCTCTCCTCGTCCTGTGTTTCTTGTAACTTCTCTATAGCCCTTCTTGATTGTACTCTTGCTTCCTTGTATTTACCTAGCTCATTCATTAGGTCTGCTAATTCAAGATACACTTGGACTTCCTGTTCGATATTCTGGCTCTCTTTGTAATGTTTGATAACGAAACGGAATTCTTTCTCTGCTCGTTGATCTTTACCAATTCGGAGTAGCAGTTTCCCTTTGGTTGTCCTCGTTTTTAAGGCACGAGAGAGATTTCCCAAAACATCAAGAAGCTCGATTGCTTCATCATAATGATGAAGTGCTTTTTCCCACACCTCTAACTTGCCAAAGATTTGTCCTAACAACAAGTGACATTGAACTCGACCTAGGGCGTTCTCGATTTCGGTGAAACGCTTAAGCGCTCGCTCAGCCAGTAAGGTAGCTTCATTAAGGAGGTCTTTTTGGAGGTGAATCCGTGCTTGATGATACTGAATGTAGGGCTCTCCGCTGTTGTCTTCAGAAGCAGCGAAGAGCTCTTCTGCTTCCCGAATAATGCGCTCCGCACGATTTAGTTGTTCACGACTAATGTAGGTGCTTGCAAGTCCAAGGAGAGCATGGGCGCGTAGAACTGGTCTGTTCGTACTAGTGCATAATTGAACTAGTTTTAAGAATGTGATTTCAGCCTGTTGGTAATCGTTCAGTTGTTGAAGAATACGAGCATAAGCGCTCAGAGTTTCAAAGCGTAAATCCACATCGGTCAATGTTTTTGTGATTTCAACAGCTCTCGCAAAGCTAGAATAGCTGGATTCCAGTTGTCCTAATTGTTCTAACAAAACCCCAGCTCTGAGATGTAGCTCAAGTTGTTTCTTGATTTGCCCTAGCCGTTCATAGACCTCTGCTGCTTGGTCAAATGCCGATGCTGCCTCCTTCGGGTAATTGAGAATTTCTAACACTGTTCCCATTGTTTCTAATGCTAGACCAAGCTGGGCCAAATCCTTTGTATCGCGTAGCAACTGAACTGCTTGAGAACAACTGACGAGTGCTTCGCGGTGTCTACCTAAAGCTTTTAACGCACGCCCGATGAAAATGCTGACAATACCGGCTTCATGTTTTTTTCCTAACTCAGTATACTGTTTCAGGGCTGGTTTCAGAACCTCCAGAGCTTTGGCGTAGGCTTGTTTAGTGAAGTATTCTCGTCCAATGGCGAATAAGGAATTAGCGTCAGATTGGACAGACAAGCGTTACTTCCCTCGGATAATCACAGTATTTGAAATAAAGAGGGTTTGCCGTTTAAAGATAGTGTGTATTACCCGCGTCTTCCGCCTAGGAGTTTTACTATCAGCTGTGTTATTCTCGCTTTTTGCTCTTGATTAACGTATTGGTAATAGTCTTTAGGTAATATTCGGAGTCCACGGCTAAAACGGGATAGCGCATTACTAAGAATGAGGATAATAGTGGCGAGAGGGTTTTTTCGAAGGAGTTTAATACCTCGGGCAAACGCGACAAGTGGATGATATCCCAACAAATACATCATCCGCCCAACTTGAAAGGCAACGGAGAGGCTCTGTTCACGACCTGCCGTAGGTCTTCTTTGGATGACCTCGATTTCTTGGATTCCACGGGTAATCCACCTGAATTGACGGGCTCTTAAATCCGTATAGGTGTCCCAACCGTGAATCTCTTGCAGTTTTCCTCCGATGTCTTCCCAACATTGCCGTCGATAGATTCTAGCCGCTCCTCGTGGGTGTTCCAAGTTAGTAGCTTCGCCTTTAACCACGCCTGAAACTATCCCAAGACGCCGATTCTCAGGAGCATTCATGAGATTAATCAGACTTTCAAAGTAGTCTGGTGGAAGAATAATATCCGCGTCAAGTTTGCATAAGAATGCCCAATCAGGGGCCAGTCGTGTGATTTCTTTTACACCCTGGTTAACTGCTACGGCAACCCCGGCTCCTCGATACCGAAATCCCCTGTCCGTTTTCATCAGAAGCTTAACCCATGAATGTTTGCGCACAATTGCTGCTGTAGCATCTGTGGATCCGTCGTCTACAACAAGCAATATTTCTGGTTTTAACGTTTGTTTCTCAACCGACTTGATTGTACCTTCAATAAAGGCTTCTTCATTTCTTGCGGGTAAAACCACAACTAACCGATTCTTTTCAGACATATTTGATTAACCTAGTCAGTTATCGTGTCAAGCAATTGCGATAGGATTTGTCCGTTTTCAATCTTTCTTGTTAGCTAAACTAGACCTTAGTTAACACATTGCGTGAACGAATTTCACTGAATAAATCGTTTTAGTCAAGCGTAGTACACCATTCAGTTCAAATGGTTCGACTCATACTTTACTGTATATTTTTCAAAACATCTTCCAATTTTTTCTGTTTGCATCTATTCAAAATCTAATCTGGTATCAGTCGATATAACCTAGGTCTCTAAGCCGATCCTTGATTTCCTCTTCTTCTGATTTCGTGAACCTGTGTTCTCTCTTCCGGTCTACTCTGGGCGTGTAGAACTTCGGCTTCCTCTTTGCTGGTGGTGACCTTGGCTTGAAAATCTTATACTGGATTTGTCCATCAACATCATCGGGGATTGGAACATCTAACAAGTGGAGAATAGTAGGTGCTATGTCTCGAATCTTAATTTCATCAAGTTCTGCGCCCTCTTTGATATGTTGACCTTTGGCAAGAAAAATCCCTGATAGTTCGTGTGTACCCCTTCCGGAAGATGCGTTTTCAATAATGCGAGAGCTATCAATATCTCCTCCAGCTTGATATCCCTCGTTGAGGAGCATGACTAAATCAGGTGCTTTGTCAACAAATGGGCCGCTATAAATCTCATCCCTATGAAAGACATGTTTAACAATTCTTAGACCAGTTTCTGGGT
>JABXGV010000263.1 GCA_016550485.1 archaeon | reverse complement strand
ACGTCAATTAATGCATGCATTCGACTACCTCTATGCGACTGGTTCTAGACTCAAGGCTTATCTAAATTGCGCGACAATTCTTTAAATAGGGAGAGAAAGATGGTCTGGAAACCAACAAAGAGAATCATAGTTCTGGTTTTGCTAATCGTTACAGCCATCTATACGATTGCGATGATTCAAAGCTTCCTAGCCTATGAAGAGTGGAGAGTTCAGCAATTAGAACCTAAGAATCCTGTGTGTATTTGGGCTGCTGTAGCAGGGGCAATTTGGATCAGTGGCGAAGCAGCCTTATTTGCTTCTATTGGTTTCGTCCTCCTCTGCAAGAAAGGAACTACGCAGCGACGGCTTATCTGCTGTTAGCTATGCTTCCAGAGTATTTTATCCAACCGATTTCTCCGTAGTTTGCAGGATTATCCAACCGATTTCTCCGTAGTTTGCAGGGTTATCCAACCGATTTCTCCGTAGTTTGCAGGATTATCCAACAGAGAAAAATGCTGTATCACTACATTAATGCCGTTAAACCTATTGGTAGATTGCCTGAGCGTTCGAGTTGGAAGCCTGGGCTTTCGTAACAGTCTAACATTTGCCTGCGTCGACCCGATGCTCCTAAACTACTCAGAAGGGGCCGCGCGATCTTTCGCGAGCGCACTGCTTCTTGCCAAGGCACATAATAGTCAAAGCTTTGTCGAAAAAAGAGTGTGGAAATATTCTGGTTGATCGCGAGCATCCACGCAAAAAAATAGGGGGGGGGCTCGGCCTGTTAACGCTGCAATGAGGGTTTGCGTGCCCATTGGTCGGCCTTGCTCAGTGCTTGATGATGTGTGAAGGCGTTGCCGGTGAACTCCTCATCTTCCACAAGTCATAAAACCGATGTATGGTATCGGATGTTGGTTAGGAAGAGCATCATTGTGTTTCGTAGGAGGTGTCAAGGGACGAGTGGAGAAAGTGCCATAGAAGTTTCAAACCTAACCAAATGCTTTGGGGAGCTCGTTGCAGTTGATCACATCGCTTTTGACGTTAAGAGAGGGGAGTTGTTCGGTTTTCTAGGTCCGAATGCTGCTGGCAAGACAACTACAATCCGTATGCTGACTGGCGTGATTAAGCCAGATGAAGGGATTGCTAGGATTCTGGGCTATGACATCCTAAGTGAAGGATTGAAATCTAGACAACTGATGGGAATCGTTCCTGAGATGGCGAATGCCTACGCTGATCTCTCCGCTTGGAACAACATTATGCTAACAGGAGAGTTGTATGGGATTCCTAAGAAAGATGCTCGGATACGAGCAGAAGAGCTGCTGAGGAAGGTTGGACTTCATCAGAGAAAAGACCACCTTGTCAAAGGGTTCTCACGGGGGATGAAGCAGAAGCTCCTGTTGTGCATGGCCTTGATTAATGAGCCGCTAATCCTCTTCTTGGACGAGCCAACATCCGGCTTGGATGTAGAGAGTCAGCGGCTTATCAGAAACATGATCCGTGAACTGAATGAGAAAGGAACAACGGTTTTTCTAACAACACACAACATGGAAGAAGCCAATCAACTGTGCGATAATGTGGCCATAATCAACCACGGCAAGATCGCAACAATCGACAGTCCGGAAAGACTCAAGTCTCGAAGCAGCGGGCTACAGTCAATCGAGGCTAGCTTCAGCAAAGTAGTAGATGCTAATGAACTGATTGGAGTTCAAGGAGTGAACGAAGTGAGAAAGCTAGGAGACAAATGGAGGCTCTATATGGAGGACCCAAACACAGTGATAGATGGGCTTGTTGAATTCGCCAAGGCGAGAAGAGCAAAGATAATCTCTCTGAATACTCTCGCACCTACTTTGGAAGATGTATTCCTCAAACTTGTGAGAGAAAAGGAAGAAGGGGGGTCTTATGACTAGTCTATATTGGAGCCAGCTGAAACGATCCCTCGCAATCGTCAAGAAAAATGTGAGGATTTACTATTCTAAGGGACCCGTCATCATTTTCGGTCTCTTGGTTCCCTTCTTCCTGTTTCTATCATTTTACATCGGAAGAAACCTGCCTGCTGAAGCTCTCATTCCAGGATTGCTAGGAATGACGGCCTTCTTCACGGCGACCTCGGTCGGACCAGCCATTGTCCCCTGGGAAGCAAGAGCGAAGACTCTGGAGCGACTTGTTTCCTCCCCCATTTCTCTGTGGGCAATATTCCTTGGCGATGTCCTCTCTTCTTTCATCTTTGGAACTGCTGTATCCATATTCCCCATCCTTGCAGGAATACTAATCGGGATTGAAATGGTAAACCTGGCAGTCCTCGCCTTAGGCGTCGTTCTTGCGACATTCTGCTTTGCATCCTTAAGCATACTTCTCTCATCTTATCCACCTACAGACACTCCGTCCGGAGTGATGATGATTTCGGCCATGATCAAGTTTCCACTAGTCTTCATAAGCGGCATTTTCATCCCCATCGAAGAATTGCCTGCTTGGGGCAAGGCTCTCTCCTCAATCTCACCATTAACATATTTCACCGACCTCGCAAGGTATTCCATGAACGGCAGTAGCTACTATCCAGTTGAGCTAGACCTTGTGGTTCTTCTGATATTCGCCATCGT
>JABXGV010000262.1 GCA_016550485.1 archaeon | reverse complement strand
TCCGTTGTAGATACTGTTAAGGTAATTGATGGCGAAGTCAACCCTGATAAATTCACAACACCCTACATTATACTAGTGGGATCGCGTAGGCCCTGGCGAATAATCAAAGCAATCAACCTGCTAGCAAAATATGGTTGGCGGCCCGTGGCATCCTTTTGGCAAAATCGGGTCATAATGGAGAGAACCTCATAATCCCCTCATAGCATCGAGGAGAATCTAAGCCCTGCGCGTATTCTTGTTGATGGTTATATAGGATGATGCCATCCAGACATTACGCGGATGACGTGGCCGCTGAAGCAGCAGACGAGGATGAAGGGGAAGGCTAGGACGAAGAAGAGCCAGAGGCTGTTTGCGTAGAGGATCCAGAAGGAGAAGATGAGTTCAGGCTGTATCGCATACCAGTCGGGGGTGACGCCATAGACATCTTGCCATTGGGGGATGAGGTATATTGCGTAGGTGGGGTTCTGAAGGAGGATGATGTGAATGATGAGCCCGTTGAGGCCGAGGAAGATGAAAGGCCCAAGGATTCCTGCGATGACCACATCCTTTGTCTCAAAGTTCATGAGAAGCCCCACCATGAATGAGACCCCAGCAAACAGGGCAATATAGAACCAGAAATCAGAAGCAGCCGTGGGGGAAAGATAGTTGATCAAGTACGTGAACTTGGTCCCTAGAAAGAGGAAGTGAAGCCAGTCCACTCCTATGTAAATAAGTGCAAGGAGCATTGCGAAGCCTAGCGCGTATTTCCAGGTGACTGGGAATTCCATGTCTTGTGCCATCACTATCACTTCTTCTGATTCTAAGTATTAGGCTGTCCCGTAGGCGGGGTAGCTTAAAAATGCCTAGAAATCAGCAATAATTTAAGTAGGCTCGCCCTCTTTATTGCTTATCCTTGGTAGTGTGAGATGGCTGTTTATGGTTCAACTTCGGCGTAAAAGATTGTGGTATGTCTTCGCCCTATTACTGCTCGCATTGACAGTAGTGAACTGGTTTGGCATACGCGAGAGAGACAAGACCGGTCACACACCTCTTCCCGGAGCAGAGGGTATAGCGTTCGGTGACGTGGACTGGACCCAAAACGGCACGGAAGTAGTGGTCTTCACATCCTCCAGTGTGCTTGTCTCTGGTGGTTTCAGCCAAGCCTTACGGCAGGATACTGTATATTATCACACGGAATGGATGACAGACCCGATTACAGCCATCGCCGTCGGAGAATTCGACTTGAATGCGACTGACCTGGAGATAATGGTAGTAACAGGCAATGGAGTTCTACTCCTGCTGAAAGAGGACAATGGGATCTGGAGTTCTTCTACGATTGGGAGCCTTCCGTGGTCGGCTCCCGTGTGGACGACAAGGGCGATGGCGTGCGGTGAGTTAGATCCAGTGACCCAGGGTATGGAGGTGGCGATTATTGGAGAGCAGTATGACTGGCCCTCTTTGACTAGGACCAACCACGTGATAATAGCAAATCGCCCTGATAATGTAACCTGGCAAGGTAGCAGTGTCTACTCAGAACCTGATCCGCTGTTATGTGCTGTTGTAGGTAACCTGAACATCACCGAGGCAGAGGAACTCGTCTTTGCAGGGAACCAGGCAGCCGTGAATGTCCTGACTGGTGAGAATAACACCTGGCAAGTGGATGAACTATTTTCCTGGGCAGGCGCCCCCATTGAATCACTTACCGTTGGCAGCTTCAGCGAGCTTTACCCCGAGGATGAGATTTGTGTTGCAATCAGAGGACAGGCTTTCACTCTTCACCTAGAGAACGGTGTGTGGCGGCCACGCCAGCTTTGGAACGGTGACCCAGTAACGGGGTTGATAAGCACGGTCGATAGTGGAGATCTTGACCCAACCCGCCCAGGTGATGAAATCCTCTGCACGTCCACTAGCCTAGCTTCGGGGCGTAACCTCTACATACTGGAACCCTATTTCTTATGGGCAGGGAGGCGCCCAGTATGGGTGCTTCCAACGGTCCCAAATGAGATTGCAGTCAATGATTTTGACGCCTTACACCTTGGAGCTGAAATCGTAATTGCCACTGAGAACGACTTCAGGATCCTTTCAAACCCGAACTTCTTTGATCGTGCCTTCCGAATAGTAACCGGTGTTTTCATACCAGCAGTTATCTTGTTCCCTCTAGCTGTGGTCCTCTTTGCGGTTGCTGATCGCATCAGCCGCGTTGCCACTGAACGACGGCAGCACTACGCTTTGGAAATGCTTGCGAAGGGGTATATCCGCTGTCCAAAATGCAAACGGTTTGTACCCAAACAGGAGATGGAGAAACACCGTAAGGGACACAAGAGATTTATTTACTAAGAAGTGGGAGCAGAGTGCCGTTCCAGGATTGTGGAAGCCTGCGTTGGTGAAGTTAGAATGGATATTGAATTGAAAGAACCGGACGGTGAAGCAAGAATAGAACGGATAGACCTAGAACAGGCGTTATCGAGCCCCTCAATCTTGCTCCTTGATAAGGGAGAACGAGAGATTGCCACTTGTTACCGGGTCACCCTAGATAAGCCGAAGGTGAGCTTTATTGTTTCTGAGGGGTTTGTCATGAGAGTTGCGGAATCCATCAAAGCCGTTGATAACAAGACCAACGTGGAGGGGTTAACGCAGCTTTTCCTTCTCCTTCAGGCAAAAGTTCTTGCCTCCCTTGGCGCTGGCACCCCTAGCGAGTGAGCACTCGACTGGGAAGCGCTTTGAGGAGGGTAGACGCCTCCTCTATCATGTTGGTGATGAGTTCTTCTACCCGTGGTAAACTGGTGATGCGCCCGGTCACTTCTCCCCCGAACATTAATGCAGTGTCCTCCTTACCATCCATCAAGTCGACAAAGCCTTGTTGTTCCAGCTGAAGGATTGCTTGGTTCGAATCGACGTGGTCACCCAGATAGAAGCGGGGGACATCTGATAGTGTCTGTTCAACGATTGTTTCTGCTCGTCGGTTTCGCAGGAACCGCATCGGACCGAATAGCCCTCGCGCTACTAGGGTTTGTCGTTCTTCTCGTTTGATAATGGCTTCCTTCCAGACTGGCTCGAAATCACTTTCCTGTGTGGCGATGAATCGGGTACCCATCTGGACACCCACTGCCCCAAGGCAAAGGGCAGCAGCGAGTGTAGCTCCGTCACAGAATCCCCCGGCTGCCACAACGGGAGTCGTCACTGCCTTAGCTACTGCTGGTACAAGGACCATCGAGTGCACGGGATCCCATGCACAATGTGCTCCTCCTTCGTGTCCGGAGGCGATTATCACATCAGCTCCTGCACTTTCGGCTTTCTTCGCGTGATACACTGAGGGCACGACGTGCAACCAGAGCAGCCCGTGCTCCTTGATCTTCGCCCAGGGTTTGGGGTTTCCTGCTGATGTGATTAGTACGCGGAGTTGACGTTCTACATCCGAATCAGACTCTCTGGCTTCGATGACCTGTTTGACAAACATCTGGGAAGCCATCAGAAACTCTGAGGCAACGGGGACATTAACTCCAAAGACTGCGCGAGTCGCCTTGGTGGCTTTAGCTACGGCTTCGATGGATTTCTGGAGAAGCACTAGTGGCGGGTCATCCCCGAACATCCGCCTAGCATCCACTGGCGCCGCCTCTGGTAACAGAGTGGCCGCCATTCCTATCGTGCTGATCACTCCAAGGGCTCCAGCATTGGATACAGCGATGGCGAGGGCTTCTGTTTTATAAGGTCCCATCCCTCCTTGCAGAATGGGGTGTGATATTCCCAGGAGGTCACAGAGCTCGGTGCGGAGAACTGACATGCCCTGAAAATAGGTTATACTGTTCTTTAACAGTTTGGCACAACAGGATTCTCTCCCAGTATCGAAGAGAAGGAGAACATCAAAGGAGGGTTTCCAGAAAATTCGTTTTCGATACCTGCCCTGGCGTAGACGCCAAGGAGGCACCATCTGCGATTCCTGTTGGGGTGAGCGGCACCCCGGCGCGCGCATCACTCGCCAATACGCCAGCCCCGTACAAGCACGGGCACTCCATTCTGCGCCGGACCGTCTCGTCCCAGACAGAGGGCCCTTTCCTGAAGAGACGCCTTGGGTGGGATTCCCGGTCCCACAACACTCCCGTCGCCCCAGAGGGCTGGTCGAGGAGCGCCGCGCATCTCGTTGCCGGGACGCCAAAGTAACGGGTGCGACAGATTACACCCCAGACTGATAGTACAACTGGCCACGCCGAGCAATCTTGATGGCAGCGTTTATATCCCGGGGTATTCGGGCGCCACACCAGACACTGAAAGACCCGAAAATAGGGCCACCTCCGCCCATTCTGGGGGTCCTAAGGCAACAGCAGCCCCGCCCACACATATGGCTAGAGTAGGTCACCTCCACCAGCTCAACAGGGATGCTCCGTTTCGCGCCATCTTCTTTGTGGCCAGAGCGCCGCTTGCGGGGCCGCTCCAGCTAAAGGCGGGTGACAAGCTGGTCGCGGTTGAAGAGGTTGAGCGACAGCCGGAAGACCCCATAGTCTGCAACACCCAAGATGGCAATGGCGAGTCCCAAGAGTAGCCAATCGACCCCCACGCCTTGAAAGAGGCTGATGTAGGGAATGAGCATGGCGGGAAGGATAATGAAGGCACTGAGCTGGTAGGCTTCATAGACCCTGCTGACCCGCCCCGAGATCATGACAGTAAAACCCACGGCAAGCATTGCGAAGAGCGGCGGCATGCATAACGCTTGGACTATATCGAGCAGCGTCGGCCAGACCCACAGCAAAGCGGGGGCCAAAATGAGCGCCATCGCATTCATTAAGCCAACCGTTAAGATGAGGTTCGCATAGGCGACGGCCAAGCCGGGCACCAGCGCGGTGAGGCACTTACCGAGTAGTAGCTCCGCATCTGTGAGTGGCGTCGCCAACAGCGGGACGAGTGTATGGCGTTCCTTCTCGCCCACGATGGAATCGGCTGCAATCATCACGGGCAACATCACGGGTAGCATGACGATAACCAACCCCATTATGGAGGCCATCATGAGATTGTATAGGAGGGGCTCGGAAATCGCTAAGCTGAAAAAGGGTGTGGCGAATAGGAGCCAACCCGTAATAAGTGTGAAACAAACAGACATTATGATGACTATCGCTGGGATAGACCTGACTTGTCGGCTCTTGAAGACCATACGGATTTCGGTGCGGGCTATTGTCCAAGCTTTTCGTAGCATAGTTATCGACCTCCGGTGACTTTGAGGTAGACATCTTCGAGGCTGGGGATGCGTTCGGAGTTCGAGGAGCGGCAACCCCGTTTCGACCAGTGCCTGAACGACTTGGGGATTCTTACGGTCAGCATCCTCTATCACGAAGACCACGCGGCATTTCTCAACCTCTACCGTGGTAGCGAAACCGATGGCTTTGATAGTAGCTTGACCTAGTATGACCCTCTTGGGGATTAGGTGTTAAAAGGGTTAGTGTCCAATTGTAAGGGGGATAGAGGAGAAGTCTAAACAGTTCAAAACCGGTTTAGACAGCTTTAGTTATATAGAAAACTGTTCTCTGAGACAAGTTTTGTTTTTAAAACTGAGATACAGGAGATACATTTTAGACGGTGTAAAAAGCGTCAAATTGATACCCTATTTAGTGAAAAATGATACAGCGAGATACAAACGTTTCAAGGCTTCTATAGCCATTCTTGTTGTTTCTGGTAAATTGGACACCATTTTAGACGGTGTTTGTGTCGATTTACGTTATGGAAGCCATTTGTAGTTCCTCCAGAAAAACTACAAAAACGCCTTTCACAAGTGGCACCGACTGAAACTTTATAACAGGTTTGTGCAGCTAGTCTAGTGGATTTCAGTAGATATCTGAGGAGAATGAAAAACCATGTCAGTTAGAATTAGTGGCGGCGGAGCATCCGGTGCCGCAACTTTTCGCTCAACGGAAGGACAAATCCCTTTCCTCGTTTCAACCCTCCAGAACGTTTTACGCTGGATCCAAGAATCCCAGAAGGAGCTTGAGGATATCAGCGACAAGCTGGGGCGGCATGTCGCCAAATCACAGTGGCGAGCGCTAGTTATCGAGACGAAGGCTGTTGTCGAAAGGCAGGAGGAACACCGTCGAACCATTAAGCAGGGCCTACAAAAGGTCGGTGATGCGTTACGGGAAATGCATGGAGCCGTCGAAGACTTCCATGGGTCTAGTGGCAGACTCGACGACGATTGGAAAACCCGGTTAAACCAATTGCTCAGTGGAATCCATCGAATCAGGAATCTTGTCCACAAGAGCGTTTCAATATCAGATAAGGCAAGCAAGGCAATAGCTGACTGGACCTATTCAGGGAACCCTGATGATGGGATTGAAGAGGTTGACGAGCAGAGAGAGCAGGTTCGAGCTACTCGGCAGGAAATGAGTTCTGTCTTTGCGAGGGCACACGAGCAGTACAAGCAGTTCATTAAAACCCTAGCTTCCGTCATCAAGCTCCTACAGGAGATTCGGATGGGCCTGACAAGCCGCCTCGCCTGATTTCTTCAGCAGGTACGCCACACCAAGAGAAAAAACGGGTAATCTGTCCTTAAGTCTTCGAGCGGTGTGGATTTAAGGCAGAGCGTAGAAGGGAGTATTTGTGAAAGTCTAATGTTGGAGAAGCTCCTAAAGAAAATCAAACCCCTTAAACGTTCAACTTGGCTGCCCTTGGTGGAGGAGGGCGATGGGGGCCTTTCGGATTCCAAATTTGCTGGAACACCTTGGCTCAACAAGGGTGACAAGTGGCCAATCTGCCCGATGTGTAATAAACCGCTCCAGTTTTTCCTGCAGCTGAACCTTGATGAGCTCCTGGAGGGAATACGCGGGCGTTTTGGTTCAGGTATCTTGCAGATGTTTTACTGCTTGAACTGTGAGCCCGAGTGCTGTGAAGTGCTCGCTGAGGCGTGGTGGCCCTTTGCTAAATCGGAACTCATCCGCGTAATCCAACCCACAGAGCCAGCTGAGCGTATTGATTTACCAGACTTTGAGAGCCCCTTTCCTCCAAAGCGAATCGTGGGCTGGGAACAGAAGGACGACTACCCCCACTACGACGATCTTAGAGAGATGAAGGCTGAGTTAACGGATGATGAGATTCAGGCGCTGTGGGACGCTGGATATCCCCGACCAGGCGAAAAACTCGGCGGATATCCGCTCTGGGTGCAAAGCCTCGAATACCCGAATTGCCCGATATGTGACAAACGCATGGAACTCGTCTTTCAGATCGACTCAGAGCAGAACCTCCCCACCATGTGGGGCGATGCGGGTATCGGTCACATCACTCAGTGCCCTGAACACAAGGCGCAGGTTGCTTTTGGATGGGCGTGCCATTAAGGGATACCCATTCCCAGAGGGGTTATAGCTGGTTCAATGGCTATTAGCCTAAATTAATAAAGCCCCAAGAACGAAGTCTATACTATATTTGATTACTAATCGGTGACTTCATTGCCATCAGCAGAAGGAATTGTAAAAGATGCCATAAAAGCGGTATCCAAGGACTTGGATAAGGTTCGTGACCGAGTCAAGGACTTCTTGAAGGATCAACAAGACCTCATGAAGAGATGGGTAAAGCTTCTTGAGTGGAAAAGGGAAGGAACTTGGTTCTTCTCTAATCCAGGGCGAGTCAAGAGAAGGATGGAGGCGCTAGTCAAGCGACAGAAAAACGAAGAGCACGAGATGAAGCGTGCAATTCAGAAGCTAGCGTCTGACATCGAAAGACTTCAAGAAAACATGGATGAACACCAGCTAGAATCAGGAGCCTTTTCCTTTGAGTGGGGACCCAAGTTCAGGAAATTAACTGACAAGCTCGACGAGATTACAGAGATTGCGGAGGAAGTTGAAAACGTCTTCCAGCAAATGCAAGGGGACGAGGAATACGTTGATTGGTGGGCATCTCTCAGGAATTGGTTCATAGAGATTTGGGAAGACCCCCAAATGGACACTGATGAAAAGTACCGTGCCTGGCGGGCTCACAGTACCAGCGATAAGACCAGGTTCGATTCGGAAACAGGGTTCATCTTTTGTGTTCTCCAAGATACTGTCGCGTGGCTCTTGGAAAAGACCTTAGAGTTCAAGAAAATACTTGGTGCCCTCTAGCAGAAGAAACATAGATTACCCGGTTCTGGTTGTCCTCCGATCCTAAAGGACCTGAGAGCAGATGCTGTACTTGGTCCAAGAAGGTTCCTCCGCTTCAGGGGGAATGTTGTACCAGCTACCCACTCTAGCTGTACCATCAAACAGGATTTGGTATCCCTTCAGGTCACCATCGGAATTTTTACGATTTCAATGGTACGTTGGCTATGGCTTCAATCTCGATGGCAACACCCTTTGGGAGCGCTGCAACCTGCACCGTAGAACGGGCAGGAGGAGCCAGGTCAAAATAGTTACCGTACACTTCATTGACAACGGTAAAGTCGGCGATGTTCGTCAAGAAGATGGTCGTCTTGACTAGCTGGGATAGCGTGCCACCGGCAGCCTCGACGATAGCCCTGATGTTCTCCATGCACTGACGGGCTTGGTCAGCGATAGTGCCTCGAACGAACTCGCCCGCGACGGGATCAAAGGGCACCTGACCCGCGACAAAGACCAAGTCACCAGCACGAATTGCCTGGCTATAGGGGCCCACCGGTTGAGGTGCGCTCTCGGTATAAACAACTTCTTTCTTAGGGGTCTTAGGGGACATAGCATTACACAACTCCACAACAACAAGGGAAGTAGAGAAGATTGCGACACAGGAAGCTATTATGCTTTTGCAATACGACACACTCTACTGTCAGCAGGGGTATTCGGTCGCTAAATGCCAATGATAAGGGTTACCTCGCTGCCACTCCAAAAGAGTTTAAAGGAGAGATTGTTGGGTTTTTCATGCACCCCACACGGCTCTTTGTCGTGCCGGTGAATCCGACAAGAAAGGAAAGATGAATAGAAATGCCACCCAAAGTAGATGAATCAAAATGCAACGGCTGCGGCTCCTGCGCTGACGTTTGCCCTTCTGAGGTCTTCGTTCTAGAAGATGAGAAGTCCAAGGTCGTCAACCCCGACGACTGTGTCGACTGCGAAAGCTGTGTCGAGAATTGCCCTGAGGGAGCCATCGTCTTGGAGTAAGCGCTTACAACGCTTAATCCGCCGGTCGCTACTTCTGCGGATTCTTCGGCGGGGCTGCACAAGCAGCCCGACCCTTCTTTTTCCCATCAAGCTGAGTTCTAAAAAGACCCATCTAGACCCCTGGAAAAAAGTGTGGGAACTAGATTAGCCACTAAAAGCTTTTAAGGGGCTCCTTAAGTGCGCAGCTGCACGGTAAAAAAACACCAAAATACCCCGAAACGCCTGTGTTTTCCTCTAATTTCCCATCCTACACCACTCCAAACCACCACATAATCGTCCAAACCACGCAAATGCGCAGTCAGCCACTCCACAACCACGCAGCTAACACCCCCTATAGTATATAGTGGAAGCACAGACTCCGCGGGAAAGCACCAAGGATGTGGGAACCGGGAGACCGGAACCCTCGACCCAATCGGGGAGCCCTCCCTTCCTGTCCCTCCAAAAAATCCCTCCCAAAATCCCTCCTCCGTTGTCCGAACCTCCCTCCTTTTCGGGGTGTCCGGATCCCGGCTCCAAATCCTTGCGTGATGACCAAGGTTGTCGCCCCTTCATTTGCGGGGAGAAGGGGGATGACCAAGACACAGGAGACACAGAACGAGCCCCCGCCCCTATCGTCGGGGGCTGTCCCATACCAAAAAACGGGGAATTTGGATGTTTTTCCACTTCCCAAATGGAAACCTTTTAAAAGCATGAGGCATACCTGTCTAGTGGAATCGGGACGTTACCCGAGGTGGATGAAGCAATACAACACTTCAGCACTACAGTAGTCACTGGCGAATGGATAGAGTCATCCTCTCCCTGTGTCTTTCATTCCCCTCTCCCCCTCTCCTCCTTTATGTCCTCGTTCTAAGGACTGCTCTATCCCGCTTTAAGTGGCGCAGGTGCTGAGGTGACCATTTCTTATCTCTTGTATTCAGTAGTCTATGAGAGTATGAGTAGCAAGTATAAGAAACGCTTCATTGGGGATTACACTGTTTCTTGAACCTGCCAGTGTATGCTTCTAACTTTTGATCCAGCTGATTCGTCCCTCGTCTATCAGTTGCTGTATCCCCCGTGGTACAATTCGTCCCTCCTCCGTATAGTCTGGATGTGCTGTTAGCCGTACTGTTCGGTCCACCCATAGATCTTGGAAATAGGGACAGCTAAACAGGGGTGATACATCTATTTGTCGCAGCTGGTTTGTTGATAGGCTCAGCCCTCGTAGTCCCTGACAGTGCGCCATGGGGGTTAAATTGATTTGTGTCAACATGTTCTCACTTAGCCCTAGGAACCGGAGTGACCATTGATCGATGGGGCGCAAATCCACCTGCGTCAACTGGTTCTCAGAGAGGTCGAGTTGTCGGAGGCGTCGACACTGGTGAAGGGGGCGCAAATCCACCTGCGTCAACTGGTTCCTTCGGAGGCGGAGATTTTGAAGGTTTGGACAGTATTGGAGGGGTCCAAGGTCTATGTGGGTGAGCTGGTTTCCGTCGAGGGTGAGGGTGCGGAGTCCTGAGCAGCGTTTGAGGGGAGTCAGGTTCACATGGTGCAGCGGATTCCCTTCAAGGTGTAGGTTCTGAAGGTCTGGGCAGTGTTGGAGGGGCGTCAGGTCTATGGATACAATCTCCTTTTGATGGAGCAAGATGGAACTAGTGGTGGGAGAAACGGTGACTTGGTGACTTCGTCCGTCTACTGACTGGTATTCAAGGACAACAGAATTCACGATGGGTAACCCTCCTTTACTATGAATATTAGAGAATTGTGACATATAACATTTTATACTTCGCAGCCTCGATACCCTCCAAGGCTGCTCTGTCCCGCCTTAGTGGCGTGATGCTGGAGTGACCCTTTTTCTCTTTTGAGTGGATTGTCCGTCCATTCCGTAGTCCAATGTGGGTGTCTTGCCTCCAATCCCCTGAGAGATTGGTAGTAATTTGTAGTTATTAATTCGTTGGCTATCAGGCTTTTATGCTAGAAGAGGGGAGTAATTACGTTCCGTGGTGAGTCTTCTATGAAGACCTATGATGTAGTGATTGTTGGAGCGGGTCCTGCAGGTGCCACTGCCGCCAAAGAGGCTGCAGAGCGGGGCCTGAAAACCATCTTCTTTGAACGTGGGCGGAAACCCGGTGAAAAGAACGCCTCAGGTTGTGGTTTGGGTCCCCGCATGTGGCGGGAATTTGATATCATGCAGGAATTGACGCCCGAGGTCTGTCCATCCATGAGGGCGGGTGCCGCTGCACGTAACTACTTCGTCAATGAGGATGGAGTCGTCGCAGGATACCTGATGACACGTCCAACCGAATCAGTGTCCTATGAGCCTGCGAAAAGCTTCATTACCATGAATGTGTACCGGAGCGACTTCGATCCTTGGATCGCCCAATTTGCCATCGACGCCGGAGCCGAACTCAAGAGTGCCACCCTCGTTGTTGATCTCCTCAAAGAAGACGGCAAGGTAATCGGTGTCGTCGATGAGAAGGGCGAGAAGTACCGTGGATTCGTCATTGGCGCGGATGGCGTCATTTCGATGGTTGCCCGGCAAAGCGGGTTGCGGACACGGTGGCAGCAACAGCAAGTGACGCTGGTGCCCCAGTATGACTTCGCTGTATCGCCCGGCAAAATCGATGATATCATGGGTGATGAGGCGCTGGCTGTCTGGTGGTCGGCAACCTTCCCGGCAGCCTACCAGGTGTTCTTTCGTGATGGGTTTCACGTTGGTTTGGGTAACTGGATGACGTGGTGGGACCGAAACCCGCGGGTCTACCTGGACCGCTGTGTCGGGTTGCCCTATTTCCAGCGGTTACTCCGGATTCTTGACGCGAAACCCCGGGAATTTCAGGTGCACCTGCTCCCCTGGTTGGAGTATCCGTACAACACGCACACGGATAATGTGATCTTGGTGGGTGACGCCGCCGGGTTTCCCTGTCCGCTGGAGGCTGAAGGCATCTATCCTGCGATGGTCACGGGGCGAATCGCCGCTGAAGTAGCGGTAGAGGCACTGTCATCCGGCGATACGTCAAAGGAGGCGTTGAAGGCGTTCGATGCGCGGTGGCAGAAGACGAGCGTTGGCAAGGAATTTGAGGCGGGACGTGAACTGGCGGCCATTTGGAGGGCGCTACCCTTTAGCCCGAAAGAAACCATGACCTGGTTCGTTCCCATGATGATGGATGTGCTGGGAGGGATTTTCGATTGGTCCCAACCCCATGTGCGACGGGTGCGACAGATTCTCCAGAACGTGAAATCCTATGCACCGAAGGCGTTGCCCTTCTTCATGCAGTACGTTTTCCCGCTGCTGCACAAGGTTCTCGGTGACCGGTTGTACAAGCTCATGGATCCTCAAACTCTTGCAGCGGCGCTGCCGAAGGTGACCCAGATGATGAAACAAGAGCCGCCTACCACGGAGGGTGAGTGATATGAAAATTCCTGTTGCCGGATTAGTCAAGCGAGTTTCTGGTACTGGTGATTTCATCAGCCTCGATGCTGACAAATGTACACAGTGTGGACGCTGTATCATCAGCTGCGTGATGCAGCTGTGGAAGAAGACTGGTGACCGAATCGGTCTCATTAAAGACTATCAATCAAAGTGCCTTGAGTGTGGGGCGTGTTATCAGGTCTGCGACGCGGATGCGATTCGGTTCCGGTATCCACAGGGTGGAACGGGGATAATCTACGAACGAGGCTAAGATACTACCGTGTCGTTTTGGAGGTACCAGTGGGTCCCGAGGGCAAGGAGGGCGATGCCTGCGGCTAGGAAGAGACTGGGAAGGATCATGAGGAGTCTGACGGTTCTGAGTTCGTCACCGATGGAGGGGAATTCAGCAAGGAGGGGGATGTTGACGAGGTGGGCGTAGATGCCCAACCAGAGGTAGTAACTGCTCACTATAATCAAGGTGAGCCCGAGGATTGATGCGGCGAGCCCGTATGTCTTGAGTATGGGTGAGATGTCTTTTGTTTCTAATTTGGTGAAGGTAGGGATTAGTAGAACCGTTCCCCCAACAATCACCGTGGACCCGAGGAATTCAGCGAGTTTGTCCAGGGTTGGCTGTTGCCAGAGTGGTAATGCGTAATAGCGAGTGGGATAGACCCACGGGCGAAAGACGAAGACAGCGGCTAAAATATGGAGGGCTCCAATAGCAATCCATGCTGTCCAATGGATTCTGTGGGGGCAAATCCATGTTAGAAGGGCGAGGAGGAGCGTGGGGACTTCGATGATGAGGGAGAGGAGGAGATACTCGGGGGGGACGTAATGGCTGAAGCCGGAGGGACCTCCAAGGATGTCGATGCTGTACCAGGTTATGAAGCTCAAACTGAGAAGAATGGCAGCCGCGACAAATTGGAGGAGGGCCCAAGCACGAAGCCTGGCCGGTGGGGAATCGGAGAACTCTGGATCGACAGGTTTTCCTGGAGCAGTTCTTGCAGCGAGGTAAAGGAGGCTAGGGCTGACGACAAGGAATATGGTACCAACGACTATGCTGCTGATGAGGGTTTCGAGGACGAGGATTTTCTTCCAGCCATCAGCGGATGCCCATATGCCGGTGGTGTCTGTGGGAATTACAATAAAGAAGACGAACCCTGCCAAGAGGATGAGGAGGAGCCCGAGTGGGATGAGGGCGATAGTTACGCCTTTCTCAAACCTTCTGTCCAGTAGATGGATGGGGCTAGTTAGATTTGCCAATGAAAACCCTCCGTGATGATACCCAATCGATACTTGGCGTCATGAGGGGATTGGGTGCCTAGTAGTGGGGGGTGGCGCCTAATAAAAGTTACTCTTTTTGAGTTAAAACGAGTGAAAATTGTAGGCGGCGGTCCTGTCTTAGTGGTCTGGAATGTGATTTGTCGTCCGCGGCTACGGACGGTGCCGAGGAGGGTTCCGAGAAGAGCGAACCGTTCAATGGTGCAGGTCTATAATATAAAGGCTATACCGCCCACGCCGAAGGCCCGGAACAGGACGACGGAGATGTGGGTAGCGAGCCAAGTGCCAACGTAGATAATGGTGAGGAGATAGGCGATGAACTCGAGGAAAGAGTAGAGGGTAATCCAGCCAGTTCGGAGCTGGACCCGTTCCTTCGTGAGGAGCTGGT
>JABXGV010000261.1 GCA_016550485.1 archaeon | reverse complement strand
TACGGTATTCGGGCGATATGGTCAACATCTATCACAATCATAAATAACACGGGTTCAGGTCACTGGGCGGGGATACGATTTGATGATTCGAATTCAACCATCGTCTGGAATAACTCGATGTCCATCAATGAATACGGTATCTCCCTTTGGGATTCCCACTACAACACGATTTCAAATAACACCCTGATCGTTAATGACTTTGGAATGGGCGTCTATAGCTCAACCGAAAACATAATCACTAACAACACCTTCCTCGGTTGTGGCCTGTACCTCTCAGCCTTTTCTTCGGAAGATATAACTCAAGCGCAAATCCTGAACAACACCGTCAATGGTAAGCCTCTACTCTTCATATCTGACCAGGAGGGCGATACTCTTCTCGAACCAGCTGGTCAAATCATTATTTTCAGAAGTAACAATATGGTTGTGCAGGATTATGTGCTGACTAACTGTTCTGTGGGGATTCTGCTCCTCTTCTCGAATCATTCCATGGTAACAAATAACACGTGCGCATTAAATGCGGGATCGGGTATTCGGTTCATCTATTCAGAGAGCAATACGGTAATCAACAATACATGCACTTCTAACGGCCTCTGCTATGAGAGTCTCTCAGCGGGCGTATCCCTGTTGGGGTCAGAATTGACGACCATAACACAAAACAACTGTACCAGCAATCAAATTGGTGTTCTCCTCGAAAACTCTAATGAAAACACAATAACCGATAATTGTTGTCCAGACAACGATTATGGGATTTATCTCCATGTGTCTATGAATAGTACGGTAACTAACAATGAGGTCCAGGCGAACTCCTCAGCCATATATCTAGCCTCTAGTCATTACAGCATAATCCGCCATAACAATTGTACCAGCCTAGTGTTGGATGGCATCTACCTTTACGCCACCGAATACGGTATTGTGGAGGACAACATCTGCAAAGACAATGGCAGGGCATGTATCGCTATCAGGTCTTCTATGGCAAGTACGATTTCGAGGAATACCTGCACGCACAGCGGAACAGGCGTGGAGATAATCGCCTCTGATTATAATGTGGTGGCGGACAACACATTCAGCGAAAACGAAGAATACGGTGTCTACATTGATTACGGTTCTGAGAATATAATATCCTATAACATCATTGAGCAAAACTCATTCTGGGGCGTGTTTCTGTCCAACCAATCCGTCTACAACACAATCTACAGGAACTCCTTCATCGAGAACAATGGTAACGCAAATGGCTTTGATAATGGCTCCCACAACATGTTCGACTATAACTTCTGGTCCGAATACCTAGGTCCGGATATCGACTTGAACGGAATCGGTGATATACCCCATCTCATTGCGGGGAATGGAAATAGCATCGACCCCCATCCTTTGCTGGCCCCGTACGGGATTCGTCCACCAACCATGTTTCTGTATCAGCTGCTAGTCTTAACAGGAGATATCGCCACCGTAATACTCCTCGCTGGCGGAGTGCTGAAACTGCGTAGGGTTTTTCGAGGCAGTTGACCCATGAGTGTTTAGAGAAGGGTTTACCTTGATTGATTATGACAGGTTTGCAGCAGAGTATGCACAACACCGAAAAGTTCACCCTGAAGTGCTCAAGCGCCTCTATCATGACAGCGGTATAGACATGGATTCCATCGTGTTGGAGGTGGGCTGCGGAACGGGAAACTACATTCTCGCCATCGAGGGGCTGACAGGCAGTCAATGTTGGGGAACGGACCCCTCTGATATCATGCTGGAAAAGGCGAGATCACGGTCTGACACTGTTGTGTTTCAGCGGGGGCTCGCAGAACGCCTCGATTTTCCTATGGTGTTCGATTTTGTGTTTTCCGTAGATGTCATCCACCACCTGAAGAAGCCCCTCGCGTATTTTGAGGAGGCCTACCGAGTGCTGAAGAGTTATGGCAAGCTATGCACGGTAACCGATTCGGAGGAGATTATCCGAAGCCGCGAACCCCTCGCGGTCTACTTCCCAGAGACCATCAAAGCTGACTTGAAACGGTACCATCCAATAAGTGACCTGCGAGAAGCAATGGAGACCGCGGGATTCGTTAAACTAGCTGAAACCACTGTCGAGTTCACCTACCTGCTGACCGACATCCAAGCCTACAAGGACAAAGCCTTCTCCTGCCTTCACCTAATCTCCAAGGAAGCATTCCAGCGCGGGATCGCAGAAATGGAGCAGGACCTAGAAGCAGGACCCATCCAATGCACACCACGCTACCTGCTGCTCTGGGGAACTAAAATCTAGGAAAAAATGAAGATGTTATTTACGATTCGGAGAGCAGAAACAAGCCAAGACTTTGAGGACTATTATGCGATAAGCTTTAGCCTCTTCAAACGGTTCTTTTACAAGGGTTCAACGGAACCAGATGAGGTACTGTTTGAGAGGCACAGGAGTGAGCTTCAGGAAATAGATTTTGACGACCCCAACCGTTGCCTGTACGTCGCACACAACGAACGAGGTGTTTTTGCTGGGGCATTGTGGGTGGGAGTACGTGAGGAAGGCTTTGTATGGGATCTCCCAGAAGAAATCCCCGCTTGGGTCTACGATGTCGAAGTGGTGCCCGCTTCCAGAGGACAGGGGTTGGGTCGGCAACTCATGTTACAGGCAGAGGAGTGGACTAGAGAGAAAGGAATCAAGACAATCGGGCTCCACACAAGCCATGACCTTGATATAGCCTTACACCTCTACCGATCTATGGGGTACAAGGAGACAAGTATCATCCTACGAAAAGCCATCGTAGGCGATGTAGCACTACCTGCTACGCCATTCACAACTAGAGTACCCAGCGTGAATGAGGATCTATCAGAATATCACAGGATGCGGCTTGAGTCTTTCCGTGAACTCGTCACGGGTGGGGCAGCCTTATCAGGAGAAGATGTCCGTGAACGGTATCCCCGGTTCAAGGCTGCCTTTGATTTGACCGATCCTACCCGCAGAGCATACCTTGCTGAAACCACAGATGGCAAGTTTGCTGGCTTCATCCTAGCCGTCCTCCAACAAAAGGGAGAAGAGAAACGAGTCTGGCTTCTAGACCTCCAAGTGAAACCCCAGTTCAGGCGTCGACGACTCGGTACACTCCTCTTAAAGCTCATTGAGAATTGGAGCCACGCCCAAGGAAGCAATTCCGTACAGATGTTCCTCAATGTTCATTTCCAAGGCGCCGTCAAACTCCTCCAATCAATGGAGTTTGAAACCACGAATTTCTACATGGAAAAGGCATTGTCCTGAATGACAGATTCTGCCGCGTAACAAAACAGGCATCACCCTAGCTCAAATCTTAAAAATGCCCTCACTGTGAGATCGAGAGATTGGTTCGAGACAATGGTGACTTCCCATGGCCCAGCTCACGGCATCCAAGCTTACAAAGGTTTTTCCAGTGGCACTCAATTCCAATGGATGTATTCATACTCGCATCCTTGGCACAATGATGTCTACTTGGAGCTCTGTAAGTTCTTGTTTTGAACGCGTAAAATACTGGAGACCCTCCTCAAAGGCAGAGTAATAGTACCAGCCCTTTACGGGTTTTATTAGACCAATTATTATAAGATTTTTCCGGCTGATTAAATCGATGAAGTCGTCTGGGGTCAACTCGATTGTCACAGAGCCATAATACCTACGCAACTTGATAGCCTTTATCGGGATATACTTTGACTTCTCTTTTACCATTTAGTATTCCACTATTCGGTTTTCTTTTACTCTAGGAAGTAGTATCGTGGCTTTTGCTTTAATAGTTCACTTTTCCCTAGATATGTAGTGACCAGGGTCTGAGACGCCTCGGGGGTCGAAGGCGGTTTTGATTTTCCTTAGCCATATGTGATAGTTGCTGGTGTGGGGTCCGTAGAGTTCGTGCTGGGCGTCGCCGACGATGAAGAAGGGTATCCCGAGGCTTTCTTGAATGTCGACATCGTTGCATTCCTTCGCATAGTCCGCGTAGCCTTGACAGGATTCGGGGCTGCTGGGGTCATAGACAGTGGGAATTTCCATGTGAGCGAAGTGACCCTGCTCGTAGTAGGTGATCCAGAGGCCTTCGCCGCGGTCGTTGCCGATGACCTTCTTTTCGATGTAGCGGAGTTTGATAGGGTGGTTAATCTTGGCGATGTTGAGGGACATGGTGATGGTGTCCATGCCGCCGTGGGTGGACTGGAAGCAGGAGGTGAACCGGAAGGCGTGGCTGCCCAGCATGTTGCGGATGCCTTCGGCGTAGCTGTTGGAGGGAGGTGTTACGACACCGGTTTCTATCAGGTCGACGCCGCCACTGTCCTTGATGATTGTCTGGATGACCTTGGTGCGGTAGTTGAATTCCCGTTTGGTGTGAGCGGTGACAAGGACGACGGCGTAGCGTTGGACGGCGTTGAGGAATGCGGGTTGGAGGATTTTCTCGATGGTTTATTCGAGGGTTTTTCAGATCATGGTGGCGAGTCCTTCCTGGGAGGAGGACATTGCCATCATGGCGACGTTGGCTTCGGCGATTTGGTAGTAGCCGGCTTCGAAGGCGTCCCAGTCGGGCCAGTTGATGACGTACATCTTCCAGAAGGGGGGGACCTCGAATTCATAGTTAGGTATTGTTCCCGAGACCCGCCAGTCGGGGGGACCGGGCCAGGGGTAGAGTTTGATGGCGACCTTAGTGAAGATGCCGAGACCACCCATTGCCCCCATGAGTCCGCGCATGACGCCGCGGAGGCTGGGTCCTGGTCCGTCGCCGCTGAACCATGCGTCGCTGGAGGTCAGCGAGCCTAAACGGAGGATGTCGCCGGTGGGGATAACCCATTCGACGGCTCGTACGTTCCTTCCACTGAATCCTGTAGCGGAGGATGTGAAGCCTGGACCCACCATTGATGTGTGGCTTGCCAGGGGCGAGGTTTGTGGACCTGCCCCTTGCATGTGGTGCATGAGCCCATATTTGATGAGTTGTGAGTGGAGTTGGGCGTTGGTCACGTAGGGTTCAACGACGGCGTACATGTTGTCCTTGTTGATTTCGATGATCTGGTTCATGCGGCGGAGGTCAATCTGAATGGCCTCTGGGCTAGACACTGCATTCCAGGCGCCAAAGCCTGTACTCAGGGCCTTGAACTTGACGCCATGTTCGTTGCAGAGCCTCACGATTCCCTGAACCTCCTCGGGGGTCTTGGGTAGAACGACAGCGGCTGGGAGGTGACCGAACCGTGTTGGCGATTCGCCTCGCCAGGCCCGGTCGACTTCTACACACCACTGGTAACTGTAGGTTGTGCGAACCGCGGGGTCTTCGCTAATGTTTTCGGGTCCGAGGAGTTTTTCGAGTGCTTTGTACATCTTTCGGTCAAGCATTTAGTGGTCACCTCCGAGGCTCTTGAGGACGAGTTCGGTCAGGTCGTAGAATTTTAGCTTGCTGCCCTGTTCCTGGATGGCGTCTTGGAGGTTTGTGGAGCAGAAGGGACAGCAGGAGACAATGGCTTCAGCGCCGGTCGCTTCGGCTTCTTCAAGTCGTCGGTTTCCCGTCCAGAGGGCAAAATCGGGAAAAGCAGATTTAACGCCGCCACCGGCGCCGCAGCAGTAGGTGTATTCCCGGATGCGTTCCATCTCAACCAACTCGATGCCTGGAATGTGTTGTAGCACTCTTCGGGGTGGGTCATATACGCCGTGGGTTCCTCGTCGAATCACTTTGGGAGGTATGGGGATGTGGACAAGTGTGACCACTTCGACCATACTACCTTCCCAAGGCGTGTAGGGTTCAGATCCTCGTCCGAGGTGGCAGGGGTCATGGTAGGTTACTTTTAGGGGAACCTTCGTGGGCAGTGTGAGCTCGCCCTTTTGGAGCATGGAATCGAGGAGCTCTGAGGTGTGGACCACTTCAAAGTCGGTTTGGAGAAACCGGGGATATTCCACTTTGAACATGTTGTAGCAGCCTGCGCAGGAGGTGACGAGGCGTTTGATGCCTCGTTTCTTGAGGCGCTCAACGTTGGCTTTCATGAGTTCGAGGGCCTGTTTTCGCGCTCCAACACGTAGAATTGGGCTGCCACAGCAATACTCGTCGGAATCGAGAAGCGTAAAGT
>JABXGV010000260.1 GCA_016550485.1 archaeon | reverse complement strand
GTCATTTCTATCACTCATTCCTCCTCAATCGCTGCGGGCAATTGAGGTTCATTGTTCTATTTGCTTCTCTCCCAGATTCTTCCTAGGAGGAGTAGTCCTAGTACGAGTTCGGAATCGTTGAGCTTCTTAACGAGGAACTCTACGCTTTCGGAGACAGTGTCTTCGTACTTCCAAGCCTCCTGTGCGATGGCGACTAGATCATCCCAGCGGCCTTCAGGGATGCCAAAAGCCCCTGTAAGTGTCTGGCTTTCATGGTCCACAAACGTGACTTTCCCAAGATCATACTCGGTCATTTCTATCACTCATTCCTCCTCAATCGCTGCGGGCAATTGAGGTTCATTGTTCTATTTGCTTCTCTCCCAGATTCTTCCCAGGAGGAGGAGTCCTAGTACGAGTTCAGAATCGTTGAGCTTCTTAACGAGGAACTCTACGCTTTCGGAGACGGTGTCTTCGTGTTCCCACGCTTCTTGGGCGGCTGCAGTGATGTCGTCCCAGCGATCTTCGGGGATACCAAAGGCCCCCGTAAGCGATTCAGATTCGTGGTTAACGAAGTTGACTTTACCAAGTTCATACTCGGCCATTTGATTGCACCAGTAGAATCCGCCTTGCTTTAGGTATATTAAGCTTGTTGTCAGGAGTTCGGTACAATAGGGTGTGTTGAGCTTCTACATGTTAGGTTCCGCCCATAACCCGCCAGAACATGAGCCTGTATTCCGGTAGGTGTTGGAGTGCCGCGTTGGATATGTATAGCTGCATGTCGAAAAAGACCTCTCGGAGCATCTGCAAATGGAGGTCATTCGTCGTAGCATCAAACGCCTTGAAGAGGCACTGTATCGTGTGATATGCCCAGGTCTTCTCGATAAGGCCCTCATCTACCGTGGCGAATTCATCTCTTGCCCCCTTTAGATCTTGGCGCTGAAGGTAGGTCATAATCAGGTCAAGGGCGACCCACGCCCCTTGGTGGTAGTCCTCGGCGGCTATAAGTCCACGATGGGCTGCGCGAAGCTTCTCGCGTGCTTCATCGAAATGTCCATCCCGGGATGCCCAGAATCCTTCGTACCAGAGCTGAATGGCTTCTTGTGTTGACATTGATACCACATCAAAGGATAGTAAGTTGAAGTAATAGTAGCTATATGCGGATTTGAACCTTCTGACGGAAAATTATTCGAAACCCTCGCTCTCGTGTGAAGACTTAAGTGAGCTCTCTGAAAGGGCATGCCAAAATAACCGCTGTGATTGATTATGAAAGACACTGTCACCTACTTCTCTAGTAAAGGGCCAACACAAACGGATGAAACTCTGCGCCTCGCAGGAGCGCGTGGAAAGGCACTTGGAATCACACACATTCTGGTCCCGACCACTACTGGCATAACAGCCGTAAAGGCACTCCAAGAGTTAAGGGAGTTTCAACTAGTCATCGTGACTCATATGACTGGATTTAGGAAGCCCGGAGAAAATGAGCTTCTGCCGGAACATCGCACCACACTGGAACAGGCAGGCGTTCCCATCCTCACGACTGCTCACGCACTCAGCGGCATCGACCGGGGTGTGCGCAAGGCCTTCGACACAGTAGGTTTCGGAGCGATGATAGCAGGGGCTCTGCGAATGTTCGGACAAGGCGTTAAAGTAGCTGTGGAAATCACCCTGATGGCAGCTGATGCTGGCCTTATTCCCGTTGAGAAATCCATTATTGCACTCGGCGGCACAGGGCATGGCGTGGACGCAGCTCTAGTCATCAAGCCTGCCCATACAGTCAACCCCTTTGACCTTCGGGTCGAAGAAGTGATCTGCAAGCCGCGCTAACAGCTCTGATCGGTTTATCGGCGAAAGGTATCAATGGTGAGGTAGTCGATATCTCGGGGGTAGTAGGTTACTTGTTCCATTCCGTCTTCTGTAATGAATACGGTGTCGGAGTGGCGGAAGCCGCCAACGCCACGGTCATAGATACCTGGTTCCACCGTAAAGACCATGCCAGGTTCCATCTTAACGTCCATACCGTGGTCAAGAAAGGGCTTCTCGTGCCCCTCCATTCCTATGGCGTGTCCCGTGTGATGCTGGACCAAGTGGAAGACCCCGCGCTTCTTGAAGACTGCTCGTACAGTCTTGTCAACCGCTGAGCAGGGTTTTCCCGGGGCAAAGGCGGCAAAGGCTGCGTCTTGGGCCTCCACCATGATATCAAAGTACTTCCGCTGCTTTTCATCGGGTGGTCCCATGAACATTGTGCGTTCCAGTTCAGAAAAGTATCCTGCAACGTTGGCGCTTGCGCCCGTTACTAGTGTGTCTCCCGGTTGGAAGATGGCATTCCGGTTCAGGGCATGGGGGATCGCCGAATAGGTGCCAATCTGACCACGGTAGCCAGCGTGCGCTGAAAGCCCGCCATACCCAAGAGGCCTGTAAGCTAGGCCCACTGCTTTACTCATCGCAATCGAGGCCTCCAGAGAAGCGGCTATGGAGACCTCCGTCTCATTAGCCCCCACCATGGTTTTGTCCTGTAGTAGCTGGTGTGCGAGGTTCCCCCACATGGCTGACTCACGAATACAGGCTAACTCGTCGTCGTCCTTGATGACCCGCATATCCGTTATGAGCTGAGCAGACACTTTCACAGGAAAGCCGAGAACCTCTTCCAACTTGGGTCCCTCGTATCCCCAACGCCCCGGGCTACCGGGACCTTCCGCGCCTAGCTCACCAGTAATTCCCAATTCCTCCTTGAGAAATTTAGCAAAGTGCTTCATTGGGTGTGTGGTATCGGGGTATTCGAAGTATGTGCCCACTTTCTCTGCCGAGGGCACTTTCTCTTGGACATGAAGCTTCTCCAGTTCGGGAACAAAGAAACTAATTGTAGAATCTTGAACGATTAGGGCGAATGGGCGTTCCGTAGGTATGTGAATAAACCCAGTGAGGTAATAGACGTGATTAGGGTTAAACACGATGAAGTGTTTGACCTCGAGTTTGACCAGTTCGCTGCGTAGGCGCTGGAGGCGCTCTTCGAATCGTCGCTGTGGAATACTGACAATCGGCATAATAGTCAAGCCTCCATCATTAACTGAATGGCAATCAACAAGGGTGAACTAGCACAAAAAGCGTTTCCATTCCACCCGCTCTTATTTGACTAAACGCTGAATTAGCTAATGTATTATTAGGAGAACCGTGTATGGAGATGAAGTAAATAATATAGGAGACTCGCCATGCAAGCGCTCACGTGGTTGGAACTTGTCAGTCTGCTTGGGGTCGCTTCCGCGCTATTGACCGCGGTTGGTTCGGGGTTGAAATGGTGGTTTGACCGCAGAGCCCGTAAGACCGCGGCGTTCATGAAGACTTTCGAGCGCTTCTCGGACCTAACCGCCAAGTTCTACATGCCCATGGCCGTGCTGGGCGGGCGTGTTGCACGGCTCTTTGCCCAACTAGGCAAACCCAAACCACCAGAACACCAATTCGCTTTCTTTATACTCTCCAGGTTCCATATGCGCGTCCTCCACTATATGATTGAGGGTGGGGGCTACCTGATGCGTGACTGGTTGGACGACCGCGTTCAGGGTAGGCTCTATCTGCGCGCTGTCAGGCTTATGCCCTTCTCTGATACCGATATCTCCGTGATGCAGCACGTTGCTGAAAAGTGCGACAACTACCTCTTCTTCAAGTACATTCTAGACGAGCCTTCTCCTAGTGCCAAGGCAGAAGTGCAGCTACAGCAAATCTATCCAAGGTTTGAGAAGTGGGTGCAGAAGGAGCCTGAAAAAGTCAAAGCGGTCTCACGGATCCTGCGCTGTTACAGTCAGAACATGCTCCTCATCATCAACAAGATGTACGGCGGCTGGTATCGGAAACCTATCTTCACCCGCACACCCACACCCGTCTCACACCCCTGCCGAGACGCGATACGTAAACTCCGAATACAAATCAAGGCAGAACAGCGTGAAAGCGCGCGCAAAGGCGAGGAAATCC
>JABXGV010000259.1 GCA_016550485.1 archaeon | reverse complement strand
ATAGAGTCACTCCACTTGCCATTCATAACCTCTGGATCCAATATCAAGCCCTCGAACAGCTAAAGATTGCGATTAAAGAGGGACAGGACACGTTACTGAAGCTTCTACACGCTAAATTCGAACAGCGCTCACGACTTAGGAAAGCTCTAGCATCTATTAGAGCTGATTAACCAAAATATTCCAGACAATACAAGATATGTCATGTTCAAGTTCTAGGCTAGGTCGTTAGTGATTAGTTCATAAGTGTCTTTCAGAAGTGAAGGGTAGAGAACCCTGCAGCTTGAATTAAACGTATCAACTCGTTATACAAAGGTTGTATACCCTTGACAACTGCACTTCCTTCTACCTCTATTCTAAAGGAAACACGATGTCCTGACGGCGTTCATTGTGCACAATGTAATCATCTTCAATTTTGTTCCATAGGTGCAGAAGAACTTCTTGACCTAATCTGTTATGCCTGTCGAATTGGTGTTGGTGCATGTCCAGTTGATTTGTGGAGAGTGTGTAGAAGAAAATGCATTGAATACGTAAATTTGTCAATCACTTCACAACGAGAACACAGTCTCGAACAATGGTTCAGTGAACCTTCAAAGACACAAGTAGGAAAAACATCAAAAATCTAGTCGGCATGTAAGGTCTATTTTCTGAATAGCCTATCAGGACTAGAACTCTGAACAAGTTGTCGTAGTTGACACAAACTATCAATTCTATCTTCTGCTATTATTCGGAGAGCTAGCCTAGTGCTTGTAAATGGAACATAACCTAGAATTGTGTAATTATCGCTAGAGTAACAAAGAAAAATGTCAAGATATCTGCTACTCTGTACCTAATTTGGTGATTGTTGTGTGTAAGATTTGTACCGCGCATGGTGGAGGTAAAAAGTGGTTCGAGGTCAAGCGCCACACGGAGACCAAGTTTGGTCGGGAGATGGGCTTTGAGCCCTGGGAGAAGGACCACTGGCAGTACGTCCACCAGCAATACGCCCAGCTCGCCGCCCAGGCCGGCGATGCCCTGGCGAACCCGGCGATGGCCGATGCGGTGCGCCAGATGCTCACGGACATGATTCTGAAGGTGCACCCGCTCCAGAAGGGGGTCAAGTTCACCTTTCCGGAGGGGCATGGCGCCCAGGTGATAACGCTGCAGGAGATGGAGGGGCTCATCCGCTTATCGGGGGAGCCATATCTGGTGGAGTGTTTGTGCCGAAAGATGATCGGGAACGTGAGCGACCGCTGCTGCATGCCGCTGGGGCTCCACGGGGAAACCGCGGAAATGTTCCCCACAAAGCAGGAGAAAGTCGAACAGATTAGCGTGGATGAAGCCATCGCGCTGGTGCGGCGGTTCAACGCGGAGGGTAAGGTGCACACCGTTGCCGGGACCCCGCTGCCGCTGGCGTTGGCGCCGTGTAATTGTGAGTTGCCCTATTGTATTGCGACGCGGCCCCGGGTGGACATGGGCTTCAAGTATCTCCTGAAGAGCCACTGGGTGGCGAAGGTCGATGTCGACAAATGCATCGGCTGTAAGGAGTGCCTGTCCCGCTGCCAGTTTGGGGCGGTGCAGTATATCGCTAAGTCAGGGCGCGCCCACATTGATATGTGGAAGTGTTTTGGCTGTGGGTTGTGTGCGGAAACCTGCCCCGAGAAGGCGATCGAGCTGTTGCCCCGGGAGTCCATCCCAGCACTCAAGGACGAGTGGTAGCCATGAAGAACCAGTTCAAAGTCACGTGGAATGCAGAGAAGTGTCCGCGCCCCCAGGATTGTGGCAGGTGCCTGGAAGTGTGTCCGGAAGCGGTCTTTGCCCTCTACGCGTCGAATCGCCAAGAAGGCGTCGTCCCCGATGAGTACGTGATTGCTCCCGCACTCCAGTATTTCTGCACTGGCTGCCGAGCCTGCATCGATGTCTGCCCAAAGGGCGCTATCACCCTCACCCCCAACGCCTAGACCGTTGACGGTAAGCATTATCTTCATGGAGCTCTAAGGGTAGAGCGGGTTGTCTCCTCGATGCAATTACTGGACATACTAAGCGGGTTAGTCACCGAGTTTATTGTGGTCATACTGGGCACGCTGGGCGGTATTGCGCTGAAAAGCGCCTATGATTTCATCCGCAAGCGGACGCGGCTGCGGCATATGCGCAGAGTCTTTGGGGAAATAGAGGATCTGCGGGGGCAGGTCCGGTTTGTGCTCCCCAAATTCAAGCCCATGACCTACGATGACTTTGCCGGGGGAGATAAGACCTTCATGGTCAAGGACTGTCTGGCGAACCGTTCCGGAACCAAGCTGAAAGACCTCAAGGTGCCCATGTACAGCGAGGTCTTGGTGATTGATGATTATCTGGCTTTCAAACGGATCGAGCAGCTCTTCACCGAGTATGGGTACGGTTCGCTGGAGTTCTGCGATGATGTTCAAGCGTTGCGGGAGTGGCGGGAGGTGCTCATCCTCTGTTTTGGGGGCCCCCGCTCGAACCAGAAGCTCCGACAGATCATGAACCACGAAGCCTGTGATTTCATCACCTTGGACGACTCCTCTGATCTGCTCAGCGATTGGACACTCACCTACAACGTGGGAGGCAAGTCTGAGACCTTTAACCCTACTGAGGAAACGGCGTATGGGTTCATCTTTAAGATGCAAAACCCCAACTACGAACCAGGTCACATCATCGCCATTGTGGGTGACAGCGCATTTAGTACCGATATGTCAGCGCGGTTTCTTAGTGAGAACTTGGTGAGGCTGTCAACCCAGTTTCACCAGGGCAACTTTCTGATTATCCTGAAAGGCGATCGCGACATGTATGATACGGTGAAAATCGAAAGGGCACTCGTGCTGGACGGGGAGTGAAGGATGTATCCGCTACTGCAGCACCCGAACCGTTTTGTCTGGGATTTCTGGTACCATTACGACACCAAAGACCGGCTCTTTCACATCTTGTACCTCAACGCTGACCCCTGCCTGGTCGCTAGCCAGCAGCACCACTTCTCTGCCCGCATCGGCTATGCGGTTACCCAGGACTTTACCAAGATTGACTGGCGCTCGGACAACGTCTTCCAAGCCAGTGAGTACAGCTGGGATAAGTACCGCTGGGATAATACGTCCATCTGGTCTGGCGACATGATCAAAGTCCGAGACGGGCTGCTCTTCTACTATACTTCAAGGGACCAATATGTAGACGATGGTATGACCCAAAACATAGGGCTGGCATTTTCCACAGACTACCTTCACTGGGAGCGGGTTCCCTCTCTCCGGTTGAGACCTGATCCACGGTTCTATGAACCCCAGTCTGTTCAGGGGGACAACACCATCCATGCTTGGCGCGACCCATTCCTGTTCCGTGCTTCCGGTGAAATCTACATGCTGGTTTCAGCAAAGGATCCCCAGCAACTAATCGGCAGGAAAGGCTGTATTGGCTTGCTACGCGCCATCAACCAATCATTGACCAAGTGGACTGCACTGCCACCCACCTACTCGCCGGGTTGGTATTCGGAATGCGAGGTCCCACAACTCTACCACAAGAATGGTCAATACCTGCTAACCTTCAGTTGTGCGGCGAAATATGACCAATCACCCTACACACTGGGACAGGGTGGCCTGGTAGGCGTGGTGGGTACTTCGAGTAGAATAGAGGAACCCTTCAGTGAACCGGCTCATGTGCTCCTTGCAGAAGCCTCTGGACTATACGCCTGCAGGGTTATACCTGAGCTAGATGGCGATATCGTTGGCTTCGACCTCCAAAAAGGCGGGTGGCGTCGAGTCCCTGCCCGCACCAAGCTACGAAGCATTGACCGAGACTTCTCCCAAACGGGTTTGACTGATGAGTAGACAGCAGCGCGTCGCAGTGTTCTCTCGTAAAAAGGCAGGATTGGTTCAGAGCTTGAGTTCCTTGAGTACTTCGATGATTTGGTCGACGTGGCCTGTTACCTTGACCTTCTCCCAGATGTGGCGGATTATGCCCTCCCGGTCGATGAGGAAGGTTACACGAAGCGCGGATTTCCCATTTGGCTTGAGGACCCCATAGGAACTGGTGACGGTCTTGTCCTCATCAGCGATCAGGGGGAAGTCGAGGTTGTATTTGGCTTTGAAGCTTGCCTGCCGTTTGACACTGTCAACGCTTACACCCACAACTTTCACACCTAACCCGACCAGCCGCATCATATTATCACGGAAGGAACACGCCTCCTTGATGCAACCTGGTGTGTGTGCCCGTGGATAGAAGTACAGAACCACCACATGTCCGCGAAGGTCACTGAGCGTAAACTCTGAATTTTCATCTGTCGTACCTACGAACTCTGGGGCTTCTTGACCCACCTGTAACATAGTCATCCGAGTCACCTCGACTATCCTTTGCATGGCGCCGTTTCTTATTTGTTATGAACTTCCTACTAGCTCTGATTCGGGCTCAATTCGTCTTTTACAGGCACCACCGAACAGATGCTGTCTATCCCTTATACTCGCTGAAGGAGTAATTCGGGTTTGATGGT
>JABXGV010000258.1 GCA_016550485.1 archaeon | reverse complement strand
TTTTGTGTCTAATAAGGGAAAGGAAGGAGAATCTATAAGATTTCAGCAGGAAGCTTGAGCCCTAGTTCAGCTATTCGCTCTTTGAGGGTAGTGGGTGTATGTAGCTCATGATACAGTGCCTTTACAAATTCGTTAATGACTCCGGCTTCTTGAGCGGCATCAAAAAAGCCCTTGACTAGCCAAGCACCAACAAAGTATGTAAAGCCATAAGGCGCCCACATCGGATCCGTCATGAATGGTATCCGAGCCTTTGCATATTCTTCGTCGAGGGCTCCAAAATCCATCAAGTACGCTAGGACTTCCTTTTCGCTTCGCCCTTGCTGATTAAGCATAACCAACGCATTGATTCCTACAACACGCCTTAGTCTCCCAAGTTGAGCTGAAATTTGTTCCCCCTCAGAAAGGGGGTGTCCCTTACCTAGAATTGTAGTGCCCGTGTTTGCTAGACCTTCAACAATAGTACAATCAGGTGTGTTAATCAGAGCTATAGTAGCTTCAACATCGAATTCACTGTGATTATAACCGAGTTCCCGGGAAACGAGCTGTGTTTGATGACCAGGATAGGTTTCATGACACACCCAGGCCCAAACGCTATACTTGCTTTGCGGAAGCTTGGTATTAACTTCAATGAGTGCGCGATAGTTGCCTTTGTAATGGTTGTAGGCCAACCATGGTGCGTCTTTAACTGAACGAAATTCGACTTCTTCACTTTCAGGTAGTTTGAACAGTATTTGTTGGGTTAATCGGCGGGCTTTTGCAGCTGCTTCTTTAGCTAGTTTTATCACTTCGCTACCTTCAGTTAGTGCCCGTTTCCGCCATTGAGTTGCCATCGTCGCTAAATCTGCACTCATTTCCTTCCGCCGAAGCATTCTGAAGGTTTGTTCCTGTAATTCTTCTACACGTTCATTACGGATAACAGTTGGCTCAATGTCCAGGCCAATACGGACTCTTTGCTCGAATGTCAAGGGTTCGTCAAGTGCAAACCGGAGCAGCAGAATCATGGCATCCAACTGTCGAAAAAGAAATGTACGACGTGGCTCGTCCTGCACTTCTGCTCGAACACGAGTTTGTAAACCTTTCAGCGAACGAAGAAGCTCATCATAATCATCAATGGCGATGGAGATATCAGGAGAAAGAGAAGGACCAAAATAGCTGTCTACAAAAATCGTCTTCTCCCCGAGATTTCGTTTCAGGAAGAAATCCAGTTGGTGAGCATGAAGAATATAGCTCTCCCCAATAGTTAAAGGAGAACCTGTCATGAAATCACCCCTCAGAGAAATGCTTCCTCAGTATGATTGCGGCAAGCTCTGTGAAGGCTTCGTTAACGTTACGACCGTCAAGAGCTGATGTCTCATAGTATGCTGCATTTATCCGCTCTGCTACCTGACGACCCGCATACTCGGAGACCTCCCGCTGAGGAAGATCGGCTTTGTTTGCGAGCACAATTCTCGCATAATCTCGCCCAATTACAGCTTCCACTTCGACCATCCATCTTTTCTCAATTGACACAGCGGATTCAGCGCGTGTAATATCGAAGACATAAATGACTGCCTGAGTTCCTCGATAGTACTTTTTTCGAATCGGTTCGAAGCGCTCTTGACCGCCTGCATCGAATAAATTAAATTTGAGCTTCATTCCCCCTGCATCTACAACCTTCATTGTTATATTGACACCGATTGATGGTTTGTAATCATGTTCAAACGTACCTTCGACAAAACGACGAACCAGACTTGTTTTACCGACACTATAGTCCCCAACAATAACAGCTTTCGCAACATAACGTGCCTCTTCGATCATACCTAATCCTTTACAAATACAAGCTAAGAGCCTTACGCTAGCCGATTTTACCATTCAAGGTAGTGAGAAGAGTGTGGAAGGAAGCGAAGGGAGAATAGTAAGGGAAGGAGGGGAGCGAGGGAGGGCGAGGAACGATGCGGACACAACAACCGGTCACTCAACTTTCGCTTCCTTCAGCAGCAGTGTAAAAGGATACTATTTAAAGTCCAAGAATGGGGGCAAAGCTAGGGAATCGCAGCTTTCAGACATTTTCTTGTTACGAATTGTTTCTCTAGAATTTCGCTAGACTTGCCCGATTCCGAACGTAAGTGTCGCTGACACGGAACAGAACCCAGCCAAAGAGAAGGACAATAACATCTAGTATCAATAGAAGCCCGATGGAGATCCAAGCGCTCGGCGAAAATGGGCCGAGGAGGAGGAACTGGCGAAAACTCTCCAAACCATGGTATGTGGGAACGCCTTGGGCAATAACTTGCAGGGAATAAGGAAGAACTACCAGCGGATAGCTCATAGGTGTGAGGAGTTTAATTGTACTGACCAAGGCTTCAACTGCCATCCAGGCGCGGCGGGCGACAAGGACGACACAGGCGAAGAAAAGAACCACGCCCTGTAGCCCAAGAAGCATCAAGCCAACAGCTAGAAGGGCTGGAAGGAGGCCAACTAAGTTTAGTTGGAGCCCGAATAACAGACTTGCCGCGCCCAATTGGAGCAATACGCCAAGGCCCCCGTGTTGTATGTTGTGAATGCTAGAACCGAATAAGATGGTGACACGCCCTACAGGGGTTGCGTATAAACTCTCTAGGGTTCCGACCCATTGTTCTCGCCTAAAGGCCATGCCCGTTCCCCACAGGGAGGAGTCTATGATTGATACAAAGCAGAAGCCCAGCGCACTGTAGGTGAACCAGTCAGATGTGTAGGTTAGTTGACCAAGTGCACTGGAGGTCGTGCTGCCAGTGAGCGCATAGCCGAAAAGCAATAGAGGTATAAGCCACAGAAATGGACTCACAATGAAATAAAGCAGGCTCAGGGGGTAACTTAATTCGACTTTCCATTGTTTTATCGCTAGACGCCAAGCTGCGGAGAGTTCGTATCGCCACCCACTCCGGCTTAATAGGGATGATTGATTTTCAAAGGATACACTCACTTAGAACGCCCCCATTTTTCCTTTTTTGCGTGTGTGCCATTCTGCTAGCCTAAAGACCAATATCCCGGTAATCCAGAAGATAACAACAAGGAGTAGGAGAATCATCACATCTCCCCAGAGGAGCGCAATGCCGGCGGCTGCTAGTGCTGCTTCACGAATCCCAATTATCGCAAAGGTTGATGGAAGAATGAGGCTCAACGGTTGCACCCATGATGGAAGCACACTCACGGAATAGTTTACAGGTGTTAGGGTATAGATCACAACGTGTACGAACTGGGTTAGCACTGATGGGTCCTTGAAGACCAGAATTAGTCCTGAAAAGGCGAACGCAAAACCTGTGAAGGCGACGATCATCAGAAACAAAAGCAGTAGGATGGGTAGCACCGCAGTTAGGGCAAACTGAAGGTTGAATATCAAAACGCTGAGCCCAAAGAGAATTATTGTGCTCATCGAAGTAGTTACTAGTTCTGCCATTGCAGCGCCAAGGAGAATCGAAAGGCGTGGAGCAGGGATAAGAAACATCGGTTCAAGAACACCAGCGAATTGATACCATCTTAACGTATTGCCTACTCCCCAGATGGCGCTGTCAACATAACTGAAAACAACCCACCCCAGCGCAAGGTAGGGAATAAAATTAGCGTACCCGGTTTGCCCTCCAAATTGGGCACTTGTTATCCCGCCGCTGAAGGCTATTCCCGTGAAAACAAAGGGGAGTAACCAGAGAATCGGCATAACTCCCCAGATAATGAAGTTCGCAGGATACCGTAGACTGACGCGCAAACTGTTTCTCGCAATAGTGAGTGCAGCGGAGAAATCTATGACGCGAGCTGGAGCTACCTTGAGGAGGGCTGCTTCTCCGTCTGCAACACTAAGCGGGATGTTAGTGCTCTGTAGAGTCACCATTAGCTATTCGCCTCCCAGTTTTCTGAATGAAGACATCATCAAGTGTCGGCTCATCAAAGGCAAACCTAAGCACTTTCCCACCTTGCGACTCAACGGTGTCTAATAAACGACGGAGAGCAGCTGCACCATTTTGAACATGAACCCGTACAGCTGAGGCATCAGACGCATCAGAAGTGACAGTGACCTCTGATACACCAGGAATCCCTTTGAAAGGTTCAGCGTGGACAACACCTTTGATTTGTAGGGTCAAAACATCAAAAGCACGAGTTTGCCGCTTGAGTTCAGTAGGTGTACCTGAGGCAACAATTTGGCCCTCGTGTAGCAATTCAATCCGATCACAAAGGAAGTCCGCCTCGTTCATATAATGCGTAGTTAGTAGTATGCACTTTTCATGTAACTTGTCACGTATTAGTTGACGGATTTCCCTTGCGAAGCCAGGATCAAGGCCGAGAGTTGGTTCATCATAGAGGAGAGTGGGGGGATCGTGTATGAGACTACGGGCAAACACAATCTTCATTCTCATGCCAGAGGAGTAGTCTTCGACTTTTATGTCCGCTTTTTCTTGGAGACCCATTATGCCAAGGAGTTCATCGGCGCGCTCTTTGGCCTCGTTTCGAGTGAGCCTGTACAGGCGTCCAAAGAAGATGAGGTTTTCGCGTCCACTGAGTTTATGATAAATGCTCCTCTCCCCGCCAGTGATTACTCCTATAGTTGCGCGGGCCTCGGTGGGCTGGCTGACTACATTATATCCGTTTACTATTGCTTCGCCACTATCAGGTAAAACCAGTGTTGATAGTATTTTGATTGTTGTGGTTTTACCCGCACCGTTTGGTCCTAACAGACCTACGATTTCGCCGCGCTTTACGGTGAAGTCGATTCCCTTGAGTGCCTTCGTTTCACGCCGTGAAACGCGGATTACTCCATATTTTCGTTTAGTAGATTTGTAGGTCTTTGTTAGTTTGTGTACTTTGATGCCCAAATTCAATAGAGTACCACTCATCTAACTGGTGAGATAGGCACATTTACAGTGTTTTATGTAATTTGTGGTGGGGTTAAAGAGAAAATATCATCGCATCAATTTTTCCTGAGGGTACGTGTAACCATCAGAGTTAACGTTTCCTTGATGCCCTCAGTTGGCCGGAGAACAGAAAAGACAAATTCATTGAGGCTTTCCTCGTCAGGGACTGTGATGAGCAGGAAGATATCATGAATTCCATAAACGCTGGAAACCTCTTTTACATCTGGATGACCCTTTAGTTGATTGTATACAGCGTCCGTTAACGGTGGGTCAACGTCAATGAGAATTATCGCAGTGAGGGTCATGAGGACAGCCCCTTAGAGGATTATTCTTCATCTTGTTACTGCTACCTTAAAAGTTCTGTTGAGAAGTAGGATATAATAAAGTTCAAAAACACATAGCGCGCATTGTTCCGAAGTATACTCTATTTAATAAATTTTAAGCAAATCCCTAGGAGGGATTCTGTTCGACTTTGTAAAGGAAGACAAAATCGTAGTTACAATGGGGCTACCCTATGCAAATGGTCCAGCCCATACTGGGCATCTACGAACATACATTCCTGGCGATGCATATACTAGATACCTGAAGCGGTTTGGGCATGATGTCGTTTTCGTGTGTGGTTCTGATACCCATGGCGCCCCCATTGAGATGTCTGCTCGTCAGACAGGGGTTTCTCCCCGCGAACTTATTGACAAGTACCATAAACACTATCTTAGAGTCTTTGAGAAATTAAGGATTGATGTGGATTTTTACGGGTCAACGGAAGAGCAATATCATTACAAGCACGCCCAACAAATTATTCGAACGCTAGAGAGCAAAGGATACATTGAAGCAAGAAAAGTTAAGCTACCTTACTGTCCAACCTGTAAGACCTTTTTAGCAGACCGATTTCTTCGTGGAATCTGTCCATTTTGCGGCGAATTAGCGCGCGGAGATGAATGTGACCAAGGCTGCCAACGCTATCTCGACGCTGACCAATTGGAAGACCCACGATGTGTCACCTGTAATTCTGCTGCAGAGATGCGAGAAGCAAGACACCACTTCCTCAAGCTGTCGATGTTTAATGACTTCCTCCTAGAATTCAATGAGCAACTTCATGGGACAACCATTGCTCGAAATTACGCCTTAGGGTGGATTCGTCAAGGGCTAAAGGACTGGTGCATTTCCAGGAACTTAAAGTGGGGCATACCTTATCCGGATGATGAAGAGTTAACCCTCTACGTTTGGGCTGAAAATTATGCAGGAT
>JABXGV010000257.1 GCA_016550485.1 archaeon | reverse complement strand
CCAGTCGTCGCGTGTTCGAATCCCGCCGAGCCCGCCATTTCCTTTAAAGTGTTCGTAGCCACGGGGCTCGATTTCTCTCTCTATTCCATCTATTGTGAGGATAGTCTCTGTATCTTTTGTTACTGTTCCAATACGTAGTAGTTGACCCCTGATTTTCTGTATTGCCTGAGTTGCCTTGGTCCATTGGGTGCGTGGAATGGTGACAATGAGTTCGAATTCCTCTCCTCCGTAGAGTGCCAATTCATTGGGGTCTAGTTTTTGTTGTTTTGCGAATTCGATACAGGATTTTGGGATGGGGAGCTGGTCGATGTGGAATCCGACTTTGCTGGCAAGAGCGATTTCATGAAGTGACCAGGCCAGCCCGTCGCTGCTGTCTATTGAAGCAGTAACAGCACCAGCTGATGCTAGCACACTGCCTTCTTTCAGTCGGGCACGGGGTTGCAGTGCTTTGGTCCTTATCTGTTTCATTAATCGTTTAGGGGTTTTCCGTCTCTCAAGCACTATCTTGAAGAGGGCACCTGTATATCCAAATTCGCCTGTGACCGCGACGATATCTCCGGGTTTCGCTCCACTCCTATGTAGAAGTTGGCTTCGTGGTGAGGTTCCAATTGCGGTGCAGTTTATCACGAGCTCAGAGCATTGGTTTGTGTCGCCGCCTAGATAGTAAGTGTCGTGTTTTCGACAGACAAGGTTCAACCCTGAAACCAAAGCCTCTACGTAAGCCTTCTCAATTTCCTTTGGAAACCCAAATGATACAAGGATCCCAAGAGGGGTAGCTCCCTTTGCTGCCAAGTCACTTAACCCCATCACTCCTGCTTTCCACGATATTTCTTCTGGGGTCATCCCCGGCAGGGCATCCGTTGACGCCACGAGCATATCGGTGTTGACAACGATCGCTTGTCCGTCAACTTCAACAGCTGCAGCGTCCTCACTCCCTCTTAACAAAGCGTCAGGGGACTTTGTAATTAACTTCTGAAAACGTTTAATCAGCCTGCGCTCTCCAACGTCACTGACAGTTGCTTGTTCATCCTTAGACATCTAGCATTCACTTCAACAAGCTATTGGGATATTATTGACGAAATCTTTATTGGTTACAACATTTTCTCCACTCAGATAAGCCTCGGTGGCTCAGTGGTAGAGCGGCAGCCTCGTAACAACTAGAATTCTGTGAGTAAGCTGTTGGTCGCGGGTTCAATCCCCGCCCGAGGCTCCACTCATCTTCTTATTCTCTTTCGCGTTTCTCCAAAACATGAAGTGCATCACGCTGGTCGAACTCGAGAATCTACAATCTCTTGGAACTTCAATCCCCCTGCTTGCTCTAGAAGAGCATCCAAAGCCATGAAATGCACAACTGGTGTGACCTCCGTTTGAGCCTTAGTCAAGCGCTTAACTTCCCGCTGCATAGACGCTTTATTTGCACCAGAACGAATAGCAACATTCAAGGACAGCACATCTAACGAATAAGGATCTTCAGGGTCTGATTTGGTAACTACAATCTGCACCTCTTCAATCTCTGGAAGAGCGAGTAGAGCTTCTCGCAGTGCAGTAAGATTCACTGTTGCACCCTTGATTTTTTCTTCTTGGATACCCATCACTTGCATCTGTGCACCTATTTCTGATTCACGTGAGATATTAAAGAAGCGAGGCATTTCTAGGCCACAATGCTCACACTTGTCAACGATTACTTTGTCCACGTGATCTCCCATTAAATACCCCTCAAACATTGATGCGCTCCCGTCAGTGTGGAATATTGTAATGTAGCCCCCTTCTTCTGGGCTAGTGAACTCGTAGCCACCTCTGTCATCGGTGAATTTTACGAAACGAATAGCAAATGCTAGAGGGGAAAGATTGTGATATCCACCCTTTTCAGCGCATTGTGCAGCAACTCCAATCTTAGTCTCGCTAGCAGCCCAGCCTCCAATTACGCGGGTTTCGGTCATTCCGACCTCTGCAAGGGCATCCTTAATATCATCGATAACACGATTGTAAATGCGTTCACCAGCAAGTAGCACAATACCGCGTTTTTCCAGTTTAGGCTTCAATGCTTTTAGTGAGCGGCAATATATGTTCCGGAAGTAACCTGGCATGGCTGCGAATCCTGTCACCTTGAATAATTCGGCTAGTTGCACGAGTTTCTCGGTGGGAATAGCCCCGCCCGCAGTTGTACGGACACAAAAGTCAGCCATTTGTAATAAACCACCATCGACCCCAAAGAAACCTAGATGTGGGGCGCATGGAAAGAGGTTCTGAGCCCTCAATGAAAACCCATCATCAATCCAGGGATCTATCGCCATCTTTCCAGATTTTGCCATATTGGCACGCATTAATTCATCGTCGTAGTACGTGAGAAAAACGGGAGAGGGAAGGCCAGAAGCTCGTCCTGAGGAGAACCAAAAGAAGCGAGGAGTGTATCGGTGTGAAATGTGTTCCATTAATTCTTGTCGAGCTTTTCCAGCACCGATATGTAGTTTGACCTTAAGCCCTCGTCGAAATACATAGCTTCTTTCCTTGTCGAAGCCTGCTTCCTTGTAGTAGCTTAACAGATTCTTGATGATTTCCGATGGATTGCGTTGCTCACCGTCTTTCTGTTGGGGATTGAGTACAAATTCACGTAATCCTCCCTTATAGTCTGCTTTCCTAACCAGAGGTAACCCATGTTTCCCCCAATCTTCAGGTGTTTCAAGATTGAAAGGATCAACACCGTGTTCCTTGAAAAGTTTACGATAGAAGGGATGATTAGGATAGACCTGGTAGCGGATGAACGCGCGAAACTTTCTTTCCTGCATTCGGAGGATTTCTGAATATGATTTTTCCTTGAGTTCTTTAAATGAAAGTAATCGCTTCAATATACTGCACCGCAATTTGTGTAATAAATGAGTTACTCTATATTACTTGTAAAAAAGTATGGGCTGACAACGAATTCAACTGTGAATTCAGGATGCATCTCTTTAAACCAATATTGGAGGGCTTTAGTAGTTACTGCTAATCTTCTAGATCAGAGAGTGCAACATCAATGTATACACCGGAGGGAAGTTTTCGTCGTACGGTAATGGGCAACACGCGCTTCTGTAATTCCAACTCTGCAATCCGGATGGGATCAAGGATTGTAGGATCTATGCGAATTAGGATTGGAGCGCCCATGGAAACCTGGAGCGCTCGGGCTCCCACTATGCGCGAACGCTCATATCGAGTCATCCGCTGAGAACCAATCTTTGACTTGAGGATTTTTTCTCCTCCTCTCTCTCTTGGTGCCCGTGTAACTAAGCCATGTTTAGTCTTCAAAATCGTCGCCCATTCCTGGTCTTGGCCCTGGTCCGCCTCCGCCACCCATACCCTTTGAGGCAATGACATCGTCGATACGTAGAAGCATTTGTGCAACTTCACTGGCAGACTTGATGGCCTGGCGTTTTACTACGAGTGGCTCCCAGACATGAATTTTTGCCATATCCGATACTTTTCCTCTTAAGCCATCTACCCCGGCGCTTACCTCACCTTTCTCATGGCGCGCCTTCAAATCCGCTAAAATATCAATGGGGTCAAGGCCTGCATTTTCTGCTAGTGTCTTGGGGATGATTTCCAATGCATCTGCGAAGGCAATAACCGCTAGTTGTTCACGTCCAGGAAGGCTCCCAGCATATTCATTTAGTTGACGGGAAACCTCTATTTCGGGAGAGCCACCACCTGCAACAACGCGCCCATCTTCAACAACATCTCGTATCACACAAAGTGCATCATGAAGGGCGCGGTCGGCTTCGTCAACAATCAAGTCAGTACTACCTCGGAGAAGGATGCTAACTGCCTTGGGGTCTTTGCAGCCCTCAACGAAAATCATTTTGTCATCGGCGATTTTTCGTTCTTCAATAAGGTCTGAAGTTCCTAAATCGCTAGCTGAGAGAGCGTCAAGATTGGAAACCAGCTTGCCGCCTGTAGCTCGTGCAAGCTTCTCCATATCGCTTTCCTTTATCCTGCGGACAGCAAGAATTCCTTCTTTAGCTAAGAAGTGCTGAGCTACATCATCAATCCCTTTCTGGCAAAGAACTGCATTTGCACCAGAATTCTTGATCTTTTCAACCATTTCGCGTAAAAGCCGCTCCTCTTCATCGAGGAAACTCTGCATTTGCTGTACTTCAGTAATACTAATCTTGGCTGTAAACTCGGTTTTTTCGACTTCTAGTGCGCTCTGAATCAAGGCAATCTTCGGCTTTCGGAGAAGTCTTGGCATCCCTGGGTGGACGACCTCTTTGTCTAGCACAATACCCTCTATGAACTGGGTGTCTCTAAGAGTGCCTCCCTGTTTTTTCTCGACCTTAATGTTGTCGATATCTGCCTTTCGCTTTCCATCAACCGTTTCAGTAATGCGCAAAATTGCTCTTACAGCCATTTCGGATAGCGGTTTTCGGAATTCGGATACTACCTTCGATTGCATGGAGACCATCGCGACTTTCTGGAGCATTGCATCAGTGGAATCCTCTACTCCAATAGAGTCAAGAACGCTCAACGCCTTATCTGTTGCTTTCATGTACCCTTCAACGATAACCGTTGGGTGAATCCTCTGGTCAATTAGAGACTCGGCTTGCTTCAACAGCTCGCCTGCAATAATGACGGAGGTCGTCGTTCCGTCGCCTACCTCATCATCTTGGGTCTTAGCCACTTCAACAATCATTTTTGCGGCCGGGTGCTGCACGTCTATCTCTTTCAGAATTGTAGCGCCATCATTTGTAATTGTAACATCGCCGAATGAATCCACGAGCATTTTATCTTGACCTTTAGGTCCAAGAGCTGTCCTAATTGCGTCAGCAATGGCGACAGCTGCGGCAATATTGTTGTGCTGTGCATCACGGCCGCGCTCGCGTTTAGTTCCTTCTTTTAACAGTAAAACAGGAGTTCCTGATAGTTGGCTCATTTTCTACGCTCCTCAATACCTTTACTAATTTGGCAGGTTCGAGCGATTCCTTACGCTTCCATAAAAGGTTTTCTGCCTAACAATTCCGTGTTTGGGTGTCAGAGGCGTAGCCGACCATCTAATAGCCCTAGGTTCCCGATGTTTACCTTGTCTAGGTGTTCTTTTGCTGCGTCGTAGCAGCGTTGCGCTTGGGCTAGCGGTGTTACTGGTAGATCTCTCATTAGGTGTTGGGGGTGGAATATCAGGAGGCTATATTCAATTGAGGGTTGGTTTAGCTCCTTTATGAACTTGGCAATTTGTGCAACTTCAAATTCGTCGACGTAGTAGGGGACCAGAAGGGTTGTCGCCATTAAGGGCGGGTGGCTTCTGTTCTCAAATTGTAGGGTTTCTGCCAGCATTGAAAAGTTCTTTAGCGTCATCTCATTGGAGACACCGCAGAGAGCGCGGTTGAGTGAGGTGGAGTAGGCTTTTAAATCGAACTTGATGATTCCACCGGATTCAGCGGCGAGCAAGCCCGCCCTCCTCATCAGAGATGGGGTTGCGTTCCCGTTCATCTCGAGACATTGGCGAAGAATCCGTTCATTGAACAGTTCATTGCATCTTTCCATGACATTGATGGTAAAGGGTAATTGAGGTTCTGGTGAACCTCCGAAATAGCAAACACACGATATTCTCGGATTATCTTGAATAACTGACAGGAACTGGTTGCTGGTGATATGCTTTGCTCTGCTGATTTGTTTATGTGATGCGTTTTGACAGAATAAGCAACTGAAACCGCAGCCATAGAAGAAGACAGCGAGGTTGGCATAGCCATATTCTGGACCTGCGTTGTACGCAGAGTTGGGGTACCCCACTCCTGTGCCCGCGGGACAAAAGTATGCCGCACAGCAATTCGTTACATGGGGGTCAAGGTAGTAATGCATCAAGGCTTGAGTGGCGCTGACCTCTGATTCTAATTTCCCGGCGTTGTTGCTGCGAAGTCCACAGTATCCTTGTTCATCCTCGGGGATAGTGCAGTTATTTGCACATACTGTGCATTTCACTCCTGTTGAGTTTTGGGGTGGAAAAACTGGGAGTTTGATTTTTTTTCGCCATTGATGGGCTTGGTGGATTAGTTCCTCTGCTGCTGGTCTTTCAGCACGTAGGCACTCAACGCAAACCGGGAGTACTTCTGCAATTGGGGCTTCTCGCTTGCAAATGCTGCACCGTGTCCGTGTCATACAAGACCCAGCTATTCTAAATCTTCTATATGTGAAAAGAGTTCTCGTCAAAACACTCGGATAGATTTTTCTTCCTCTGATTATCTGCTTAAGTGGTGGTTCGGTTGCTATTCAGGATTGTCTGTGAGTATTATCTTCGGTTGGAGCAGACAACGAAACGACTTGAGATGATTGCTATTATGGCTGAACTCCTCAAGAAAATTATGGAGGATTTGGGAGCCGAAGGAATCGAGAAGATTGTCTATCTCACTCAAGGAAAGTTGTATCCTGATTGGACGGGGAAGCCTGAGATTGGTATTGCTGAGAAAATGGCGGCAAGTGCTGTCGCCAGAGCTTTAGGTGTTGGTGTGAACCGGGTGCTAGCCCTAGTTCACGAAGAGGGAGATATTGGGAGTGCTTGCGAGAAATTACTATCAAAAAAGCGCCAGAAACCCCTCCTCGAAACTCCGCTGACTTTGATTAGTGTTTATGATTCGTTAGTCAAGAATGCTGCAACTCAAGGTACCGGAAGCACAGACCTAAAGATAAGAAGCCTAGCTGGTCTATTAACGGTCGCAACTCCAATTGAGGCTCGCTACCTACTTCGCACTATAACTAGTAACCTTAGGCTAGGTATCGCAGATATGTCGGTACTAGACGCTCTGGCGGAAGCGTTTGCCGGTGGAAAGGAGAATCGACCCTCTATTGAACGCGCCTACAACCTCACCAGTGACTTAGGATACATCGCTCGAATTCTGGCAATCGACGGACTTGCTGGCATTGAAAAAATCACTGTAACTCTTGGTAAGCCGATTAGGATGATGGCGGCGCAGAAACTATCAACTCCTGCAGAAATAATAGAGAAATTGGAGGGGCAATGTTTCGCTGAATGGAAGATAGATGGCGAACGTATGCAGATTCACAAGAGAAAGAAGGATGTTACGATCTTTTCTCGGCGGCTCGAACAAATAACTGAAGCCTATCCTGATATTGTAAGTCTTGTACAGAGGCACCTGAAGGCGGAAAACTGCATTGTGGAGGGAGAGTGTGTTGCTATTGACACATCAGAACCCAACAAGATGTTACCGTTCCAAGTTTTGATGCGCAGACGTCGAAAATATGGAATTGAAGAAATGGTTGAAGAAATACCTGCAGCGCTGTTTTTATTTGATTGCCTCTACATCGACGGAGAGGACCTAACTCAGTTACCATATACTGCTCGTAGGTCTCGGCTTGAAGAAATAGTCAAGTCAGGAGATAGGTTCAATCTGGTCCCCGCCTTCCCGACCCCCACAGCGAAGGCTATCGACAAAATATTTCGCGAAGCGATTGAAAAAGGCTGTGAGGGCATCATAGCGAAATCTTCAGGTTCCAACTCGATTTATCGTGCTGGTGGGCGTAGCTGGTTATGGGTCAAACTGAAGGAATCATACCAAGCACAGGCCATAGGCCCTGTTGACCTTGTCGTGGTTGGTGCATTGTGGGGTAGAGGGCGGCGTGCGAAAATGTATGGTTCTCTTCTAGCTGCTGTCCTTGACGAAGAAACTGAACGATTAAAGACTGTGTGCAAAGTCGGAACTGGCTTTAGTGATGAAGAATTGGAACAGCTTCAGAGTCGGTTCAAGCCCTATGTACTACCTTCCATGGATCCATTAGTTGACTCCAAGATTGAGGCCAATGTTTGGTTCAAACCTGCACTTGTTTTCCAGGTCTTTGGTGATGAAATAACTCGCAGTCCAATTCACACGTGTGCCTATGACATCATTACTCCAAATGAAGGGCTAGCCATACGTTTTCCAAGATTCGATGGTACGTGGCGGCCGGATAAGAGTTGGAGGGAAGCCACAACCGTCAATCAGATTATTACTCTTTACAAGGAACAGACTAGAGTTCAAACCTAAATTATTGCTTTAACGCAGCAAGGACATCAGCGGGGACCATGTCCATGATTAGCAGGCTCTTTCTTGGTGACATTACGCCTGCAACCAGTATGACTCGAGTGGTTGAAACATTCAAGTGTTCTGCAATGAGTCTGATAACCTCTCTGTTTGCTCGTCCACGAATGGGAGCTGCCTTTACACTAACTAAACAAACAGGCGGATGCCCTGTGATGCTAATGGAACGGCTCTTTGCCCTTGTCTTCACCCTGATGTGGAGTAAGACTCCCTTAGCGTGCAACTCTATCAAATTGTTCAGCCCAGAAGCTTTTTAGTGGCTGAAGACAGAAGAACATATGGTAAATTTATTATCTTTATCAATTGAGAGGTGTTGACAGACAATGTCCGAACATATTGCTGCATGGGTCAACTATTTGATGCAGGTCGACAAGACAATCTTGGCTGTTGCCGTTGTACGGAATGATGGTGCCATAATGTTTACTACCACGAATTGGACTATAATTGGAGGAGAAATAGTCTCTGCTGTTCATAGTAAGCCACCTAGTTTGGTTATTCAGGGTGTTAAGTATAGTACAATCCAGGCGACAGAACATCATCTGGTCGCGACTAATGTTCGCGGTCAGGGCTCGATTGTGATTTCCGCTGCCCGTGACAAGGGATACGTTGTTGCATATATCTCCCCTGCAGGTGATGTTCAGATGGCCTATACTGAAGTTTCAAAGGCTTCAGCAAACATTGGTGGCTTCATGTGACAGAGCAAGGGCTCAATGGGTAAATTGATTAACCGCAACCATTAGCGTGGCTGGAGGTTGAAGTAACATCCCAATAGAACAGGATAAGGAAGCAGAACCAGATGGCTCCCAAAGCACTCAGCGAGAGCAGTTATTGATAAGTCTTCGGCGGAAACGTAATCTGCAAATTGTTGGGAAAACAAAACCTTCACCAAGCCGGAATCTATTACGTCTCAAGCAAATCCTCAAAGACGAAGGCTTTCAAATTCGTGGAGATAGAATTCTAATATCGAGGGAAGAAGCAACATTCGAGGTAGATCTAAAGATGGGGCACGTGTTTGTATTACGTGAAGATCGCGATCCCATCAGCTTGTGTGTAACTCTCGAATCATCGTCTTGGACGAATATTGGAGGCTTATCAGATTTCGACCTCTTCTTACTCTCAGTAGTTTATCTATTAACGAATGAGGCATTACCTGAGAGTATCCTAAGCCAAATACCCTCCTCCTAAAACACGCTGTGTTATCGGTGCGTAACACCTATTAACTTCAACATTCGATGATGCATCGCGGAGGGCTAACTCGTGGCCACTCGAATAGCAATCAATGGATTAGGTAGAATCGGTCGGAATTTTCTCCGTCACACTCTACAGGCAAAAGACTTGGTAATTGTCGCCGCAAACGACCTAGGTGACCCAAAGGTATTGGCGCATCTCCTGCGTTACGATTCAGTGTATGGAAAATTCCCTGGAACCGTCGAAGTAAACGAAAAAGGAATAGTTGTCAACGGACGACAAATACACGTTTCCAGCGAACGCGACCCAGCAAAGCTCCCTTGGGCAAAACATGGAATTGATGTAGTCATCGAGTCAACCGGTGTATTTCGTGATCGCGAAAAAGCTGCGTTACACCTCAAAGCCGGTGCTAGAAAAGTCATCATTTCTGCTCCAGGTAAGAACGAAGATGCAATGCTTGTGTTAGGCGTCAACCACACCACATATGACCCTGACAAACATCACGTCATATCCAACGCATCATGTACCACTAATTGCCTTGCTCCAGTTGTCAAAGTTTTACTAAATAATTATGGCTTCAACCGAGGCTTCATGTCTACCATTCATGGTTACACTACTGACCAGCGCATCCTTGATGCCATCCACAGTAAATACCGCCGTGCTCGTGCTGCAGCGATTAACATCATCCCAACTACAACTGGTGCCGCGAATGCTATCGTAGAGATTTTCCCGCAACTAAAAGGAAAACTGGCTGCTATGGCCTATCGTGTACCAGTCCCAGACGGGTCTTGTATAGATTTGACAGTCGAACTCGATAAATCGACTACTAGTGAGAAGCTCAACGATACATTCCGTAAGGCTGCTGCTAAGGATCTAAAGGGCATTCTTACAGTTATTGATGACCCTATTGTTTCCTCTGACATCATAGGAAACACTCACTCCTCAATTGTTGACAGTCTACTTACGAATGTTCAGGGCGGTAATCTAGCTCATGTTGTTTCATGGTATGATAATGAGGCTGGATACAGCTACCGCTTGGTCGAACTAGCTCAACTAGTTGGGTCAAAGCTATAGATAGATGATTATTGACAGTCTGGTCATTTAGATAAATCATATCATTCTTCGAGCGATTGGGCTAGTAGTTGACCACCTTCAGATAGGCCTAT
>JABXGV010000256.1 GCA_016550485.1 archaeon | reverse complement strand
GGAATGATTCTCGCTAGTGCCCAACTCATCGGTGACATCTGGATCGACATGCTGAAGCTGGTGAACAAAGGCAAACTCGAGAAAGCAGCAGCTCTGCAATTGAAGGTGCAAAAGCTAGCACGACTAATAGTAGCATCAGGCGGTGCTGGCGTCAAAGCTGGTTTGAAGATGATGGGCATCCGGGTAGGCAAGCCAAGGCTTCCTCTGACCTTTGGTGGTGTCCTCACGTACGAGAACCGTGAAGAAATCCGTATCGAACTCGAAAAACTCGGCAAAGTGAAGCCGGAGGATGTACAGTTCCAAGTTGCTCATGAGAAGCCCCTTACAAGTCGTTTTGGCGTCTTTGGCTTCACACCCAATCATATTAGGGAGTTCTCCTTGAAAGTGGGCGAGGGGCTCGCGGGTTCTGGTGCTGAGGTTGCCCATGTCGACCTCATGATTGGACGCAAAGATGGACCTGTAGGATATGCCTTTGCACAAGCGAAAGCTGCACCGAAGGAACGGATGGAGCCACTGTTGGCAATATTGGAGCCTAACCTCCTTGTCAAGCCTGAGACGTTACTGGTCCCAACAGTAGCCAATCACAGTATGCATCAAGCTAGCCTTTTTGGTGGACCTGCGCAGACCGGCTGCGCTAAAGCGGTCGTTGATTCAGTAGCTGAGGGATTCATTCCAGAATCCGCTGTGGACAAACTGGTGATTATTGCCAATGTCTTTGTTCATCCAGCCGCGGTTGACCGACGGCGTCTAGTGATTAACAACTATAAGGCTATGCGCCACGCAATTCGCCGTGCCATTGAAGGACGACCTACCATAAAGCAGCTAATCTCTGACAAGGAATATGCAAAGCATCCATTTCGCTGGGAGCCCTAGAACATCTACAAGCTGTTGACCTTTATCATTTGCTCCAAGGTGGGAGCAGTACCTCCTAGGTGATAAACTACGTTTATAGTGAGATATAGCTGACCAGTTTTTCTGCTTCAACATCTATTTTCAGGAAGTCTAGAGGTTGAAGCGATTTGGTGTAGAAGGTCAGTCCTTGGTTTAGGGCAATGTAGATGTGCCAGCGAGTGAAGAAGCCTCTTGTCCCATGGATTACTGTTAGTTCTTCCTGTTCGACAAGTTTTCTGAAGAAGTAGGGATCAAGCTGGATGGCCAGTCCTCCTACTGTAACCTTTTCTGCAGGAATAGTGCTACTTGATTTCATACAAAGTACTCCTTGATTTTCTCTTTGAGGATTTTAGTGAAGGCTCTTCGTCAGAGGCTAAGTGTTTTACATATTTTTTCGGCTTCGATATCAATGGTTATTGCTAGTTCAGTTCTTGAAAGAGTGTAGATGATAATCTGGTCGTCTAGAATTCCAAAGTAGATGTGTTGAGAAGCCCTTCCTGTTTTACCGTGGACGACGGTTACTATTCGAGTTTTTAGGCTAATGAATACTTCTGGCGATACTTTGACCAAGGGTTGAGGAAGACAAGACCCCGAACCCCAAATATGTTGTTGCTGCACCATGAGTACGGTATTAGTTGCTGTATAAGCCACTGCCCTCACTATAACGGTGATATTATTTGATTTATTTTAAGTTGAGCATTTTCTATTGTTTTAGTTACGGTTCAGTTTTGCATCTTGCCTTCGGTGTTCCCCTATTAGAGAAGTGTGGTTAAGTTTTCGGCGAGTAGAGCTACAAAGATGGCAGCTGAAAGGAGGTCTGCAGTAGTTCCTGGATTGAGCTGGGACCCCTTTGAGTGGAGGTAATTGTCAAAGGGTGCTAGTAGCTTCAACCACTGTGGCTCAGGAGTGTGGGTCATCTTTGTATAGAGAGATTGGGCACGGCTGCGAACCTCTTCGGCTGCCTCAGAGCCTGCTTTACGTTGGATGAACGTGTCGGGACGCTGACCCAATTCCCACATGAAGGTACTCAGAGTAGCGTTTTCTGCGGTAGTATGACGATTCAGGGCGTGGAAGAATTGGGGGTAAAGTACATCGAATATGTAGGCGAAGTCTGTGGCATATTCTTGTGCAACAGCATCATAGGGCGCAGATAGCGCCATGTAGGAACGGAGAGTATATCCTTCGGCTCGGAGGTGATGGATGGTCTGAGGTGACCTGTAGTCCAGTGATTTGTGTTTACTTGTCCACTGGGTGGTTTTAGGAATCGCCCCACCGGGCTTGGCTATCTGAAGGGCGTGAATTAGGCTGACCGCATCCTCAACCGTTGAGTCTTTGAGGAAGCGAGTGATACCCTTTCGGAGTTTCTCTGGTGTGAATCGGGAACCCTGAACATCGATGCCTGCTGAAGCGGCTAGAGGAACCATCAGAAGAATAGTCCCTAATAGTGTATTCTTGCCGTGGGGAGATATCGTAGCTTGTGTTGCAAGCTTGATTAACTCTCCCAGCCCTACACTAGAGGGGTCTTGCGTTCTCTGGAGTTCGTTTCCTCGTTGTGCTGCTAAGAAGAGGGGCTGCCCTAGCCGTGCGATGCTTGCAGTGAAGTGGACAAGCCTTGTGTCAGGATGATCGTAGTAGCGGTGGACATTGCCGGGTTTGGGGGTCACAATATCTAGCATTACTGCGAACTGCCCTTTCCAGGAGATTTCCCAAAGCCTGTCGTCAATCAAACTAGACACCTTCTCAGTAGTCACCTATGTTGTAGATAGCAGTTACTAAAGGATGATTAAAAGACCTTTCACTGCACGCTTCCTGTTTTGCGTTCTAGCTCTGTTTGAGTCAAACTGGTTATCAGCTTCTAGTTTAGGAGCTAGTACACTGAGGCGCCGCAGTTGACGCAGAACCGGTCATCCTTTTCGATGGGTTCGCCGCAATGGGGGCAGAATGATGCTGTGACCTCTTCCTGGTCTTCAGGGGCGACTTCTAGTTCCCTGATTCTGAGTCTTTTCATGGCAGCTTTGAGTTCTTTCTCGGTCATCTCTGAGGCAGGTTTTCCTGTCTCTTGCTCGACGCGTGCTGCGTCTTTCCGCCTGAGCTTATACACCCTCCTTGCACCCCCCGCCACTAGAAAGAAGATGGCTGTACGTAGAATCAGCCTTCGCAAGAACCAGCCTCTTCGCGGTATTAGGCGCCTTCGATGCCATCTTCTCCACCGTGGACCTCGAAACCTTCTCATGGTCATCGATTTCCTCGAATTCTTATCCGTCCCTAATTTGGTGAACACAGTTTTATTCTTTAGTATTTTAAGCTGCAGCCTATGTCATTGATCGATTGGGAGCAGCGTGTCATAAAACGCGTAGATGCTTGTAAGGACGAGCTGGTGAAGCTGTGTAGTAACTTAGTCCGAATTCCAAGTTATGACCGGGAAACCCGTGGAGAAGCAGAGTCAGCTCACCTAGTCGGCAGACACCTTGAACAGTATAAAATCCCATACGAGCTATTCAAATCACACCCAAGCATTGAAAACCTGGTAGCCGCACTAGAAGGAGTAAAGGAGGGGCGTCGACTTCTCTTTAACGGCCACATTGATGTGGTACCACCAGGCAGCCTGGATGATTGGACAGTGGACCCTTTTGGAGGCGAGGTTAAAGAGGGGAGAGTCTATGGGCGTGGATCTGTGGACATGAAAGGCGGTGTGGCTGCTATGACGGTGGCCCTTTGTGTACTCAAGAATTTAGATGTACCATTGAAGGGAACGGTTATTATCAATGTGGTTGGTGACGAGGAACGTCAAGGAGATTTGGGGACCACTTGGTGCATTAATAATATCTGGGAAAAGATACGCGCTGACGCCTCTATTGTGAGTGAACCTACTGGAACTGGAACAATGGGACGAACACTCTGCATAGGTGAGAAGGGGCCTATCTGGGTGAAGGTAACGACGAAGGGACGTAAGGCGCATGGTAGTGTGCCACTAATGGGGGAAAACGCTATCACTAGGATGTTACGATTCCTAGCTGCCTTATTGGACCAGGAGTTACCCACTGTTCCACCTCCTCTTGAGCGGGAGGTCCTTATTCAACAGATAGCAGGTGTAATGGGAATGGAGTCTGCAGCCTTGGAATCACTTCTAGCTAAGAATGGGAGGTTGAACTTCCTTCATGCGGTGTTAGAAGCGTTAACCAAGACTACTCTGAATGTTGGTACGATTTCGGGAGGCGTTGTAGCGAATGTTGTACCTGACCAGTGTGAGGTAGAACTGGATTTCCGGATACTACCTGGACAATCGCCTCAAACAATTCCAGCCTTCCTTCATGAACTAGCTAGGGATTTAGGTTTAGCCAATGCCTTTGAAGTGGAGATTATTAGCGCCTTTGAGGGGACATCTGTTCCTAACTTTGAAGCGGATTCACTAGCCACCACCCTACTGACAACCTCAAGGGAACTCGCAGGTCCTACTATTTTCTTTATGGCCACCTTTGCAACAGATGGCAGGTTACTTCGTAAAGCAGGAATTTCTTCAACAGTGGTCTATGGCCCGGGTAATGGTGCTCTTGCCCATCAGGCTGATGAGTATATCTCGATTGAGGAAATGATTACCGCAACGAAGGTAAATGCTCTAACAGCGATGCGATATCTTGGAATCGACGAGTAAGAAGAGCACAGCCATATAAAGCAAAAGCTTATCTTATGACCGACATCTCATCTGATTCGGTAAGAATCACCAGGAAAATACTGCTATGAGCGAGCAGCACATCATTATCAGCGTGAATTGGAGTCCGCAACTATTCAATGGGGTTTGTACTACAGCTGAGAAGCAGTCACCGATTCAAAGAGCCTGCTGCCCTGAATCCCAGCTCTGCTATTCCGAGAAATGGGAGAAGGGGTGTATGAGTGCTACGCTCTTCCGAGACTACAAGTATTACACGAGCCGGAAAGGGATTAAGAAAGGACGGCTCGCCTTTTTTATCGCTAGAAACCCATTCATTGATAACGAGTTCTATCTTGTAGGGTTTTTCACTATCAAGACCCCCAACCCTAGACAAAAGTACAAGCGCAAACGAAGAACATATTATGTCTTCGAGGGGGCAAAAGACCAATCAGTGAAACTACCGTATTATGGTGAATCTTTGACCAAGTTTGATGCAGACCTAGTACGGCAGTTACCCTCCTTGAAAATAGATTGGAAGAGCAGACGCCTTTACAGAAGTGACGCAAGCTACATTGGAGTCTGCATGAGAAACAATCCGCGATACATCTCTTCTGAGGATGTCACCCACCTACTCCAAGTAGCCTATGATAATTCGAAGGATGAGTTGATAGAAAAAGTCCTCAAACAGAAGGTCGGTGAACTGCTGGAACCCATCATCTAGCTTGTCTTTACCGCGGTCACTTATGTACTAAGTAAGGGCGGAAGACCAGACGCATATCTGGCTGGTCTGAAGTGGGTCCGGAAGCCTCCTCAAAGTCAGCAACCACAGAAGCACCAACCTTGATGTCTTCCGGCTTTAGAGGATTAACTCCGATTAACCGTGCAGTAATCGAAGGCCCCTCTTTGAGTCGTACCACAACTACGACAAAGGGCGCGTCTGCTGCATGTGTGGTCGCGGCGATGTGGATAACAGTGAAGGAGCGAATTTTTCCGCGTCCACTCAGCACCTTCCACCGCGTTCCCCGCTTATGACACTTGGTACAGAATAACCGCGGTGGAAGCATCAAAGTTTTGCAGCTAGGGCATTCCGCCGCACACAATTTCCGCTCATTAAGCAGCGCCTGATAGTTCAATATCGTCGTTTCAGAAGACATCATTTTCTTTCACCACCTCTGACAGATGTGAATCGCACAGGACGCGCCGGTTCCTCCTACATTGTGAGCTAGACCAACATCAGCATCGGGAACCTGTCGTTTTCCAGCTTCATTTCGGAGTTGTAGATAGAGCTCGCGGAGTTGGGAGATGCCAGTCGCGCCGACCGGATGCCCCTTTGCTTTAAGGCCGCCGCTCGTGTTGATGGTTTTTTCCGCGCCGATCCTTGTGAGGCCTTGCTCGACGGCTGGGCCACCTTGACCGGGTTTGAAGAACCCGAGGTCCTCTGTGGCGATGATTTCTGCGATTGTGAAGCAATCATGGACCTCGGCGAAGTCGATATCCCGTGGTTCGAGTTTCGCCTGCTTGTAGGCTTTTTGAGCAGCGGTTTTGGCTGCGTATAGAGTGGATAGGGAGTCCCGGTCACACAGGTTCATAGTGTCTGAGGCTTGAGTGGATGCGATGATTTTGACGGGAGCATCGGTGTATTTCCGAGCGTCTTTAGTGCGGACGAGGATGACTGCTGCGGCGCCATCACTGATTGGTGAGCAGTCGAAGAGCCCGAGTGGCCAAGCTACCATCCGTGAAGACAGCGCCTTCTCAAGGGTAATCTCTTTCTGGTACTGCGCGAGCGGGTTGTGAACTGCATTGGCATGGTTCTTCACTGCGACGGCGGCTAACTGTTCGCGCGTTGTACCGTATTTGTGCATGTGCGCAACGGCGAGAACCGCGAAGATGCCGGGAAAAGTGATGCCGGGTGTGGCTTCGAAGGTGTTGTCTGCCGCCTTGGCCAATGTTTCGATGACGCCGGGTGTTGGCAGGTCCGACATCTTTTCCACTCCTGCAGCGAGGACAATGTCATAGAGACCGGATTCGAGGGCGAGGATGGCCGCTCGTAGTGCGGTGGCGGATGAGGCGCAGGCTGCTTCGCATTTGGTGGCTGGGATTCCTTTCATGCCCGCAAAATCGACCATCATCGGAGCGATGTGGCATTGGTCGTTGAATCGGTCTGATGAAAGGTTCCCGATGAAGGCGGCTTCCACGTCTTCGGGAGCGATTCCTGCCTCGTCTATGGCGCCTAACGCGGCGATGGAAAATAGCTCACGCAAGTCATATTCTGGATGGCGACCAAACTTGGTCTGCCCAGCGCCGACAACACTTACGTTAATCATAGCAGAGCATCCTAATACTTTCGTAGAATCTTGGTGGACACGATTTCCATTGCGAATAAAAACGATTGTAATGTCCAAAGTTTAAGTCAGCATAAGTTAATGCCTTTAACGACGACCTTGTTCATTACTCGTTTCGTTTAGCGAAGGTGCGGCGAATCCTGCCATACTCCACTAGAGCCCACATTGCCCGGGCTGCTCTAGCGGGTGAAGGGAGGGCTGGAATGCCAGCTTCTTCAAGCATGCGGGCGGCCTGTTGAGTAAAGTGGCCCCCAGCGGTGCAGGCAACTATTGGCTTTTGGTAGCTACGAGCTATTGCCGCCAACCGATCCACTATATCAAGATTCAACAGGGGGATTTGCATCATCACTACTACAATTGCCGCATCGAAATATTGAGTAGGTAACAGAAGTTCTAGAACGGTCTGATACCGCTTCGCGTCTGTATCACCAGTAAGATCCACGGGGTTGTTAGTGCTGCAGTAGCCAGGGAGATGGGCTGCAAGTTCTTTACGTAGCTTTTCAGGCGGCGCGGGTACATCCAATCCCCGCGCACTGCAGGCATCAACCGTCATGACCCCAGCGCCTCCCGCGTCTGTGACGATTAGGACACGGTTGCCTTTGGTGGGCGGCTGACTAACCAGTGTCTTGGCTTGGTCGAACGCCTCTTCAAAATCTCGTGCGGTTAGTATACCTGCTTGGTGGAATGCAAAATCGTAAATCTTGGCATCACCAGCTAATGCGCCTGTGTGACTGGCTGCTGCCGCAGAGCCACGGGCAGTACGCCCTGACTTCACTACGATGACTGGCTTTGTCCTTGTTACTTCTCTTGCAATTTGGAGGTAGCGACCACCAGTGCTGGGGTTCAACCCCTCCATATACTCGACCACTACTTTTGTCTCTGAATCCTTTCCGAAGTATCCGAGTATATCGATTTCGTCTACATCTGCTTTGTTTCCGAAGCTCACTACGCGGCTAACTCCGATTCCCGCCATTTCGGTCCAGTCCAGAAAGGCGGCTGCAAAGGCCCCGCTTTGGCTGATGAAGCTGATATAGCCCTTCCCTGGTCTGCCCATACGAGATGATGGTAGGAACGTAGTGTCTACGCTAGTGTTTGTGTCATAGATTCCAACACAGTTTGGACCGATGACTCGGATTCCACTACGTTTTGCTATATCGACTACTTGTTGTTCTAGGTATGCGCCTTCTGGACCTGTCTCCTTGAACCCGCCACTGATGATGATAACGGCCTTGACTTGTTTGGCTTCGCAGTCAAGCATTATCTTGGGTACGATTCCTGCTGGTATTGCAAGCACAGCGAGATCAATGGGGTCTGGTATTGCGGTTATTCGCTCAAAGGACTTTATGCCGAGGACATCAGCAGCTCTGGGATTGACGGGATAGGCAACACCCTTGAAGCCTGGTTTCAGGAAGTTCCGGAATATTACGCCGCCTACGCTTGCTTTGCGTGCAGACGCTCCAACAACGGCGACCCTTCGGGGGTTGAAGAAGGCTTCAAGATCTGATGCCATGGAAGACGCTCCCGTTCACTGAGTAGCAGGTTTCAGTTCAATTGGAAGGGAGGAGGGCTCAAATAGGGCCGCCATGGACCCCCATCTCGAAGTCCGCAACCAGATTGGTAATAGTATCCAAGACGCCTTCTAGGCTGCGGATTCGGGAAACACTCTCCATGATTTCTCGCATTCCTTTTCTTTCGATTTCGACAATAAGGTCATAGACTCCGAAGAGTTTATGCGCTTCAGTGATGGCGGGAACTTTGCTTAGTTCTCTTAATATTTTGTCTTCTGCGTGTGGTACTACTTTGATAAGGACATAGGCTTTGTACATTTTCATTTACTCCTAGTTTGTGATAACGAGCTTGTATAGCGGTACGCTGTTTCCAGCGTACTAACCGCTCGATGCGGGTTGGAATAGACAGGGATTTGGAGCTGCTCAAGAGCCTGGATGAGTAGGTTATCTGGCTCTATTGCAGGAATGATTCCTATAATTGTCTTTGTCGTTTCTACTCTAGCCAGTCGCTGGCGAAGCATTATTCCTAGATAATCGGGGTCGATGAAGGGCGAGTTGGGGAGCAGGCAAAGCATCACTGTGTGTACAGATGTATCAGGGAATATGATTTGTAGAGCTGTATCTAGGCGTATTTCGTCAGCGTTTGTATATAGACAAGTTGGGTTAGCAGCCCGGCAATAGGGCGGAAGTGTTTCTTGTAACTGGCGAAGGGTTTGAGTGGCCAGATGGGCTACTTTCATTTTCGAGTATTGAAGGCTGCTCGCAGCATTGACGCAATAGGGTCCGAAGTTGGAGATAACTGCAATTCCTGGCCCCTTTGGGAGTGGCTGCCATTGACAGAGCTTAGCTAGATCTACTGCTCTACCCCAAGATGTAGTTTCTATTAATTTCAGTTGCTCTACTAGCGCCCTTGTGATGTGGGAGGCGCCGGCGTCAGACCTCCGATGAAGACCCAGCATATCAATTATTTCTGGTGAAAACTGGGGGACAATTACTGGCTTCTTAGCACGTTGGGCCCTGCGAACTGCTGATTTGAATGTCCTAAGCCGTGCTATTTGTCCACTTGCTAGAATAATAACCCGAGTTGATGAATCATTGGCGAAGAAGGACATAACAGCGGATTCGTCTGTTCCTATAGAGTCACCTAGGTCAATCACTCTTGATACACCGCACCGATATTTACTCAGAAGCTCAAGTAACCCGAAGGCCACATCCCGATTATCTGTAAGGACCCCCGTGGCACCTGAAGGTGGGCGTTGAAGCATTTCGTTCGGAAGTGTTATGGCGTCAATCATTGTGGTTGTATCTAGATACCCAGCGCTTCGGGGGCCAATAACGGGACACTTGAAGCTTGATAGGGTCTTGGTTGTTTCAGATATGATGTGAGCTGGGATTTCTGTTAGCAATAGTATAGCGGCGGGATTTTGTTCGCATACTTGGCGAAGAAACACTGGAAAGTCCTTGGTTACTGTTGCGAAAATCCATAGATGTTGACCTTGAGGAACATCCCGAATATCAGCATAGGTGGAAGACCCTAGAACTTTGGCTTCTGTTGGGTTTAGATAATAAACTGGTCCCTTGAATTGTCGGATGAGCGATCGGGCGACAGTGAACCCCAAGGAGAGGGGATTTGCGCTTGCACCGACTAGAACAATGGATTTAGGAGCGAAAAGCCCTGTCAGCTTCTGAAGAGAGGCTTTTAAGCTCATCCATAGCACCAGTAGTTATTGATATCCGTGTTATTTGATTTTAAATAGGCAGTAATGGTGTTTGGGCAGCTGCTTCAATTCTTTTTCTAGTTTTTCACGCTGTGCTTTCGAATCGCTTGTTGCTGCCTTCCCTAGTTTTGATAGCTTGTATTCGAGTCTAGCTTGTTCTATGTGCATCAGGCGTAGACTCGTTTCCACAGTTGTTTCAGTCGCGCCTATTGCATCCTTTAATCCATCCAATAGCGGTGTACAAGCGAACTCTTCACAGCGATAGGCGTATTCCAGGCCTCTTTCTTTGATTTGCGCCCAGATTGGACATTGTGTCACGCGTAGAGTGTTCCCCTCTACCTGCACGGTTTTGCCTAATGTTTCAAGGGTTTTAGCAGTTGCTTCTTGTGGTGCTGAGCCATCTGCACGAGCTAGTTTACCAATTTCCAGACTCGCTGCATGCCATGATTCTACCCAACATTCAATCATGGATAGTGCACCGACTCGGTCACGCATGCTCCACCAGAGCTGGTCCATCCAACTTGTAAAGAACTTCTGTAATGCAGACAATGAATCCATAATCTAACCTCCAGTTGTCTTTGGTTTCCCTGATTCACGTTTTGGTTGCCAGTTCGCTCCCCATTTATCCACAAACGTAATCTCCTCAGGTGGCTGCCGGGGAGGCCCACGAACTCGTGGGAATTTCGCATACCCTATACCGAGACATAGTATCGGCGTCCAATGGGGGTGAGGAATTCCTAGCATCTCAGAGATTTCGCGGACATCATCATAGTGATCTAGCTGTACACTAGACACACAGCTCCCGAGCCCTAGAGCAGTAGCGGCTAGCATCATGTTCTCCAGTAGCATGCTGCCTGCGATGATAGCGTGGCGAAAGCTGCTCCAACCGTATACGCCACCAGTACCTCGAAGTGTTGGTTGCGAATTACCAACATGCGTTGATTCAACCGCTAGTACTAGTAATACCGGAGCTCCATCTGTTTCGGGTTCACCCTTGATGTACTCGAATCGGCGTCCTGTGATAAGCCAATCAATTACTCGTTCACGACTCGGGATTGCCTGTACATAACCAAGCCGTCGTTCCAACTCTTGGCGCGGTGTTATTCGCCCAAAGAGTTCAATTGTGCGTTCAACGGCAATTTCACCGATTCGTCGCTGTTTTCTGCGGTCACGTACTAGGATTAGTCGCCAAGGTTGCTGGTTTTCTGCGCTGGGGGCGTACCCGCCTGCTTCGATAATCTGATAGAGGAGTTCGTCGCTGACCTGCCGCTGGGTTTCGAAGTCACGTATAGCATGGCGCTCCTTAATGAGGTTAAGCATTACTTCAGAAGGGGGACGATCCTTTTGCTCCATTACTTAACACCTTTTCAACAGAGAGAACACTAGCTACAGAATCATCCTAAAATCATTACTCTTCGCTGGGAAAACAAGAAAAAAGAGAGGAGACAGGCGCGGTTATTGCCGCGCCTGTGTGTGAGGTTCAATAGGTGTTCTCTAGCCTTCCCCTTCTTCAAGGGTCTTGAGGACTGCTTCCTGCTCTGCCTTGGAGAGGGTGCTGAGCTGCGCTAGAATTGCTTGTTTCTCTTCAGGACCCAGGGTCTTGAGCGCCTCCACTCGCTGTGCGATGTCAGGAGCAACACCGACAGTAGGAATGGGCGTTGGTGGCTCTTCACGGGCGGCGTCGGCGGTGGTGTGGGCGAAGCGGGTGCCGTCGGCGAGCTGGCGTTTGAGGTCTTCGAGGAACCAGACCCGGTCGCGAGGTGGTATGCGGCGCATCTCTTCGAAGAGCTCGCGTTTCTGCTCGGGGCCGAGGCCCTCGAGGGCTTCGAGTTCGCGCCAGATGACGTCGTCTTCGGCCTCTCGTTCCTCGAGCACTAGGGCGCCAGGAATCATCGCAGCGGTCACCTTGACGCCTATTCCCTCATAGCTGTCGTCGACGATGTCGATCATCTGGGTGGGTCGTTGGGGTAGGCGTTGGCGGTCGCGGTCGGAGAGGTGGGGGTGTCGGCCGCGGCCGATGGTGCGGGCCATGCTGCGGCATTTGCGGACGAACCAGGGGATGGCGAAGAGGCGGGTGTAGATGAGCCAGCCGATGATGATCATCAGCCCGATTAGCGCCACGAGGAGTCCGCTCTGGAACATGGCTTGGACCATGGGATGGGTCTGAACTACGAGGGTGATAGTCATTTGTGCAAAGTCGTATTTTGTGGGACCTCGCGCTCCAATGAATATGGCGTAGGTTCCTTCAGCGGCGACGCTGAGGCCGGTAGCAGTGTAGCTGCCGTCAAGGTTGTCAGTCAGTAGGATGTCATCAGGGTAGAGGTTGGGGATGTTGAAGGTGACGTTCGCCCCAGGGATTAGGAGGTTGTGGTAGGTGTCGTTGAAGAGGACATTGAAGTCGAAGGGCGTTCCGGTGAAAACAGTCAATGTGTTTCCAGTGGCGATTTCGAGTGTTTGATCGAGAATAACCTCTGTTGTCACTAGAATCACTTGGAATGGAACGGAAAGTTGTCCTGGCTCGTGGTTGGTAGCCAGGAAGGTTACATAGAGGTCGAAGAACCCTACGGATGCATCTGTGAGGTCGACTTTAGCAACCCAGAGATTTCTTCCCGTCGTGTTGAATTCGAGTGTGCCAAATCCGAGGGGAGAGCTGAATGAGGTAGTAGCAATAGCAATCGGGTCTCCGTTTTCGTTGGTGAAGTTGAAGTAGAAGTGCAGCTCATCGCCGATAGGTGCTTGGTAGGGGCTTTGTGTTACGTCTACTAGTACACCTCCAGACCCATCTTCAGGATCAAAGAAGGCCTGGGTTAGTACGTGGTCGAGGAGGATGGGCACGGGGATGACGGTAACGTCGATGGATACCTTGGTGTACTGGATGCCGGGGTGGTCGACTTCAACAACCAGTTTATGTACGACCCCCACAGCCATACCCACCGTTGTTATTTCGGCGTAATAATAGCCTTCACCTTGTGGTATGATTGGGCCTGAGGATGGTGGGAGTCCTTCTAGGAAGTATCCGATGGTCCCGCCCCAGTGGTAAATTATGAGTGCACCAGTGATGGGTGTGTCGTTGTAAGTATTGTTGAAGTAGACGATGATGGTGAAGTTTTCGCCATATGGAACGTCGTAGTGGCTGAAGTCGAATTCAAGGGTTGCTGGGAGTGCTATTACCTGTACTGATACGGTGTCAAGCTGCTCCACGAAGTTGGGGCTGCTTGCTGTCACGTAGACAAGGTAGGAGACTCCGTAGGAGAGGCCGGTGCTGTTGAGCGTTGCATTATACAGTCCATTGTAGGCGCTGCCTAGGATATCACCGAGATGATCGAATTGTCCTGTCCGGTCGTCTGCCCAGCTGAAGAGCATGATCACATCAGTAGTGAGGGGGGTACCGTCTGCGGTTGTGAAGTTTGCAACGATTTGGAAGGTATCTCCTACGAGGACAACGATAGTTCCGTTGAGGATGTCTAGGATTGTGGCGACTGGTAAGATGTTTAATGTTACAGAGCCTATACCTGTTTGGCAGTAAGTTTTGTTCGTTTGCACGGTGACGATATAGGTACCTACAGTTTGATCTGCAGTGAAGGTTACATTCCAGACACCGTTGCCGAGGAAGACCATCGGTGCGTCGGGTAGCCCAGCCCAGTGATATACTGTCGTAGAGTCGTTAATACGTTGTCCAAAGATGTCGGTCACTTGTACCGTTACTACAACCTCTCCGTTGTATTCAGTTGTCCACGGGTCTGTAGACTGCACGGTCACTATGAGCGGTAGCGGATGGATAGTGACATAGAGTACTTGTTGACGGGTTTCATAGAAAGTGCGGTTCACTGTTATTGTGACTTGGAACGTTCCCACACCCATTGGATCGGTCGTGAGGTTGAGGATGTACATTCCATGAACGGAGTGCGCTGCGGTCCAGTCACATGTAACAGTAGCTCCTGTGATGGCAATTCCACCATGGTCTGTGTCGTTATAGGAGAGGGGAATGAACACATCCTGGGACCAGTAGACGGTCGTAGGTGCTACGTAATATAGATCTGTGGCGATCGCCCGAACGTAGCCCCGCACGGTGATTTGTTGGCTCTCATAGTAGGGGCTCTGGTCTTCAGGCCATGTGACATCGATGGTGAAGAGGTAGGAGCCAAGGCTGGGAAAGCCTACGGTGTGGATGGTGATGGTGTAGTTACCTGCCTCCCCGCCGATCTCAACACACGTCCAGTAACTAGGCCCGAATCCGGGAACATCACTTGTTGTGATGTTGACATCAATGACATAGGAGTGGGAGCTGTTGGCGATGCCTTGGTCGAGTTCGAGGTCCCAGTAGGTGAGGACAAAGGTGATGTCATCACCATAGGGCGTCCAATCAGGAATCGTCGACGAAGCGGAGGTTTCCTTGCCGCGGAGCGTGATTGAGACTAGCTGGTTGTAGTGGCCTTGGTAGTAGGGAGAGCCTTCCCAAGTGATATTCACTGTTATCAAGAAGGCGCCGATGCGGTCGAATTCAGGCGAGCTCGTATCGATTTGGAGCTCGAAATATGGTCGCCCGTACGTATCGGTAAGCTCAAAGATGGTGTAGCTGGTGACGTTGCAGGTGATGCGGAGGCCGCCGGTGTTGTTGGCGATGTAGCCGTTGATGGTATTGGAACCCCAATTGGTACCGATGTGGTCAAGGTCGCTGTAGTAGATGGTGATGTTGCCGTAAGCTTCAAGCGGGAATGCAGGTGGAGGAGTAATTGAAACGCTGGTGCGGACTGCGATGATGCGGATACGGACGCCGAGGACGACTTGCCAGTAGTCCACCGGTGCGTCGGAGTCGAGGATGATCTGTAGGGTGTAGAGTTCGCCGAGGTTGTAGTTGTTGGCGTCAAAGGTCACCGAATAGTTCCCGATCTGCCCCACGATTTGGCTTAGCTGGCCGGAGTCTTGGACGTGGTCGGTGGAGTTGTAGACCGTCCAGTTCGCGATGTAGGGGATTTGGGTGGCGGATACGTTGATGCCCACGTCGTCGACGATGTCGTGGTAGAAGAAGACAAAGTCGGTGACATC